>JAQGJY010000369.1 GCA_028290325.1 Tardiphaga sp. | reverse complement strand
TGTCGCGCCGCAATTCGCCGCTGCTGTTGGATGGCGGGCCGATGAAACCGCTATCGCTGATTTGCGGCGACGACGAACTGCCATTGCTGCGGCAGCAGAGCGCCTTGTTCGCCGGCCATCGCGCCGCGCGCGGATTGCCGGTGAGCTATGAGGAGATTGCCGGCGCTAACCACTTTTCGATTCTCGACGAATTGGAGCGGCCGGACGGGCGGGCGACGAGATTGATAAGGGGATTGGTTGAGAGGGTGGCCTTCGAGACGTAGCCTTCAAGTCGTCATTGCGAGAAGGCTTTGTTTTCGCCTGCGAAAACAAAAGCCGACGAAGCCGTCTTTAGAGAGAGAACACGGCTTCTCCTCGCAATGACGAACTCAACGACGGTCAGCTTGGTCGCATAGTTACCACCCCGACGTATAGCCGCCATCGACCGTGACGATGACGCCGGACGTATAGCCCGAACGATCCGAGGCCAGGAACGCCATCAGGTCGCCAATCTCGCGCGGATGCGCCGGGCGATTGAGCGGCAGGCCCTGCTGCAATTCCCTGTAGCGATTTTCATCACCGAGCTGGGCCTTGGCCCGGGTCTTCATCAGCGTGACATGACGGTCCGTTCCGACCGGGCCGGGATTAATGCCGACGACGCGGATGTTGTCCTTCAGGCTCTTGCCGCCGAGCGCGCGGGTGAACGCCATCAGCGCCGCGTTGCCGGCCGAGCCGGTGATGTAGTTGGCGTCGAACTTCTCGCCGGCCGCGCCGATATCGTTGATGATGACGCCGTGGCCGCGCGCTTTCATCCGCGCATAAATCAGGCGGGTGAGGTTGATATAGCCGAACACTTTCAAGTCCCTCGCTTGCCGCCATTGGGCCTCGTCGATCGCCTCGAGCGAGCCGCCGGGAATGTCGCCGGCATTGTTGACGAGAATGTCGATGTCGCCGGCATCGGCCGCGAGCCGCGCCAGCGCGTCGGCATCGCGCAGATCGACGCCGTGAACCCGCACGTCGATCTGATGGCTGCCGCGCAGCCGGTCGGCCAGCGCCGTCATCTGCGCGACGTTGCGGGCGGCGAGGCGGAGGTCGCAGCCCTCTTCGGCGAAGGCCTCAGCGGCGGCGGCCCCGATCCCTTTCGATGCCCCGGTGATCAGCACGCGCTTGCCGCGAAGATGGAGGTCCATATGCGTTCCTTGATTGAGTCGCGCGCCGCCGCACGGCGCGCTCCCTCTGCCGCTGGCGGAGGAGGGTCGGCGAGGGCGCTTGTTCGTAACTATTGATTAGCCAATAAGCGAAGCGAATCCAATTCCAAACACAGGCGATGGCGTCGCTTTGCAGCGAGACGCCCGCTCCTTGACCCTTCCCGGCAAGCGGGAGAGGGGACATGGTGCCATCGCGGCAACGCCGTGCCTGTCACGAGACCAAGGCACCCCGCACGACAACGTTGATCGCGGCGCGGCTTTGGTCCACATCTGGCCCAGCGAAATCGTCAACAGGGGAACCGTCGTGAGCAGGACCACCAAAGAATATCGCATCGCCGTGATCCCCGGTGACGGCATCGGCAAGGAAGTGGTGCCGGAAGGCCTGCGCGTGCTGGAAGCCGCCGCCAAGGCCCACCGCGTCAAGATTCACTTCGACCATTTCGATTTCGCCTCGTGGGATTATTACGCCAAGCACGGCGTGATGATGCCCGAGGACTGGAAGCAGCAGATCGGCGGCCACGACGCGATCTATTTCGGCGCGGTCGGCTGGCCCGAAAAGATTCCGGACCATATTTCGCTGTGGGGCTCGTTGATCAAGTTTCGCCGCGAGTTCGATCAATACGTCAATCTGCGCCCGGTGCGATTGATGCCCGGCGTGCCGTCGCCGCTGGCCAATCGCAAGCCCGGCGATATCGATTTCTGGGTGGTGCGCGAGAACACCGAAGGCGAGTATTCATCGATCGGCGGCCGCATGTTTCCCGATACGCCGCGCGAATTCGTGACGCAGCAGACGGTGATGACGCGGGTCGGCGTCGATCGGATTCTGAAATTCGCTTTCGATCTGGCGCAGTCGCGGCCGAAGAAGCATCTCACCTCGGCGACGAAATCCAACGGCATTTCGATCACGATGCCGTATTGGGACGAGCGCGTGGAGGCGATGGCCAAGTCCTACCCCGACGTCAAGTGGGACAAGTATCACATCGATATTCTCACCGCGCATTTCGTGCTGCATCCGGACTGGTTCGATGTCGTGGTCGGCTCGAATCTGTTCGGCGACATTCTGTCCGATCTCGGCCCGGCCTGCACCGGCACGATCGGCATCGCGCCGTCGGGCAACATCAATCCGGAGGGCGATCATCCGTCGGTGTTCGAGCCGGTGCACGGCTCCGCGCCGGATATCGCCGGGCAGGGCGTCGCCAATCCGATCGGCATGATCTGGTCCGGCGCGATGATGCTGGAGCATCTCGGGGAAAAGCGGGCGGCGGCGTCGATCGTCAAGGCGATCGAGCGCACGCTGGAGGAGCGCACGCTCCGCACCCGCGATCTCGGCGGCCAGGCGGATACCAGCGCGTGCGGCAAGGGCGTCGCCGAGATGGTGGAGTAAACGCTTTCTTCTGAGCGAAGCGAAGGCGGGTGAGCGGTCGTTCTCACGTTCGAACGCGACCCCTCACCCAGCCAGCCTTGGCCCGGTCCACCCTCTGCCACTGGGAGAGGGCAAGCGGCGCGGCGCGCGCCGCTACCGCCTCGCAATCCGTCGGCAGTGATCCAGCGCGGCCGACACGAGATTCTCGCTGGCCTCCGGCGTGCGGAACGCGGAATGCGCCGACAGCGTCACGTTGTCGAGCGATGTCAGCGGATGATCTTGCGGCAGCGGCTCGATGTCGAACACGTCGAGTCCGGCGTGGCGCAGATGGCCGGATTTCAACGCCTCGATCATCGCGGCCTCGTCGACCACCGCGCCGCGCGCGGTGTTGACGAGGATCGCGCCCGGTTTGATGTTCGCGATCCTGTCGCGCGACAGAAACCCGCGCGTCTCGTCGTTGAGCAGCAGATGCACCGATACGACATCGCTGCGCGCCAGCAGGTCGTCGATATCGGTGAACGTGACTCCCGGACAGGTTTTCGCGCTGCGATTCCACGCCAGCACTTTCATGCCGGTGCCGAGCGCGATGCGCGCCACCTCCATGGCGATGCCGCCGAATCCGACCAGGCCGAGGGTCTTGCCGGTGAGCTGCATCGCGTCCTCGCGCAGCCATTTGCCGGCGCGAATGCCGCGATCCATCAACGCCAGATCGCGCGCCGCGGCCCACATCAGCGCGATCGCGCATTCGGCCACGGCGGTGTCGCCATAGCCGCGAATGAGATGAACCTCGATGCCGAGCGCGGCCAGTTCCTCGATGTTCATGTAGCTGCGCGCGCCGGTGCCGAGAAACACGACGTGCTTCAGGCCGCTGCATTGGCGGGCAATGTCGGTCGGAAGGTTGGTATGATCGATGATGGCGATCGCGGCGCCGCCGAGCACGCCGGGCAGTTGCTCCGGCGTCACGTCCTCATCGCGATGGATGCCGACGTCGGGATCGCTCGGGCGGCGCTGAGCGCCAAACAATCCAGCGAGCGTCGCGCTGGCATCGACGAAAACGGCTTTCATGATGCGGCGACTCCGGCGAGCGACAGAACGGTGTGCAGCAGAACATTGGCGCCGGCGGCGCAGTCGGCCTGCGTCGCGTCTTCGAGTTCGTTATGGCTGACGCCATCCTTGCACGGGACGAAGATCATGGCCGCCGGCATTTTCGTGTTGAGATTGCAGGCGTCGTGGCCGGCGCCCGACGTGATGCGGCGATGCGAATAGCCCAGCGACCTGGTCGCGGTTTCGACCGCCGCGATGATGTCGTTGTTGAAATGCGTCGGCGGCTTGTTCCAGACCAGATCGAGCGTGATATCGACGCCCTTGCGTCGCGTCGCGATCTCGGCGACGGCCTCGCGCAGTTGCCTGTCGAGCGCCGTCATCGTGTCGGCATTGGCGCTGCGCATGTCGATGGTGAAGGCGATCTCGCCGGGGATGACGTTGCGCGACGGTGACGCGATCACCGCCTCACCGACGGTGCCGACGGCGTTCGGCAAAGCGCGCGCATTGCGCTCGACCGCCAACACGATCTCGGAGAGCGTCGCCAGCGCGTCGCGGCGCAGCGCCATCGGCGTCGATCCGGCATGGCTCTCGAAGCCGGTGATCTTGCCGTCATACCACAGCACGCCCTGACCGGAATCGACCACGCCGATGGTCTTGTTTTCGGCTTCGAGCAGCGGCCCTTGTTCGATATGCAGTTCGACGAAGGCGGAAAATGTCTGGCTGCCGACAGCGATCGCGCCGCGATAGCTGATCTCGTCCAGCGCGTCGCCGACGCTGATGCCGTCGCTGTCCTTGCGCGACAGGATATCGTCCACCGTGAAATCGCCGACATAAGCGGCCGAGGCCATCATCGCCGGGGCGAAGCGTGAGCCTTCTTCATTGGTCCAGTTGACGATGCAGATCGGCGCGTCGGTTTCGATGCCGGCGTCGTTCAGCGCCCGCACCACTTCGAGCGCGGCCAACGTGCCGAGCACGCCGTCGAATTTGCCGCCGGTCGGTTGCGTGTCGAGATGCGAGCCGAGCCCGACCGGCGGCTTCGACATGTCGCGCCCTTTGCGGAGCGCGAACATCGAGCCGAGCGTATCGACACGCACCTCGCAACCGGCGGCCTCGCAGGCGTCGCGAAACCAGTCGCGCACCTGCTTGTCTTCGGCGCCCAATGTCAGTCGCCGCACGCCGCCTTTTTTGGTGCCGCCGAATTTGGCGGTCTCGTGGATCGTGTCCCACAGCCGCGCGGAATCGATTTGCAGATTGGACGTGCTGGTGGCCATGCCGTGATGTCTCCATTCGCCGCGACGATGCCGGGCGAGCGGCGATGCGTCAATGTTTTGTCATCGCGGGCGATGGCGCGGCCGGCCTGCCGACAGGCGCCGAGCGCATGGTCGGGCCGGTCCTCGAAACCGGTAACGATCCTCCTCGCGATGACAGGACATCTCATTCCTCGCTGGCGATCTCGCTCGCCAGACGCGCGACGGTTTCGATCGCCGTGGTGTCCGGCGAAGCAAGCCAGCTCGCGGAAAATGTCAGCGGCGGAATCGCCAGGTCGGTGGCGAGCTTTCGGAGACGGCCGTCGCGCAGTTGATCCTCGACGATCGCGGTCGGAATCACCGCGATGCCCAGACCTTCGATCGCCATATGGATCACCGTGGCGAGCGACGCCGACGCGTGCAGCCGGATCGGCGGCAGATCCGGCCGGTTGAACAATGCCCGCACGTTTTCATACGGCTGCGTCTTGCGCGGGAACGTGATGATGGGAAACTTGGCCAGCTCGGCGATCGCCAGCTTGCGACGACCTAGTTTCAGCGACGGGCTGGCCAGAAAGCCGACCGGATAATCGCACAGAACCCGATTGCGAACGGTCGATACCGCCAGCGGGCCGATCAGGAATGCCAGTTCGATTTCCTGCGCCATCAGGCGCGCGCGCAGATTCGGCGTGATGTCGACCTCGATTTCGAGCGAGAGATTCGGATAGGCGGCGTTGACGCGCTCGATCAGGCGCGGCAGCCAGGTGTGCACGATGGTTTCGGCGACGCCGAGCCGCATCACGCCGCGCATCGCCGAGCGATCGCCGACCGCCGCCATCATGTCGGCGCGCAAGCCGATCAGCTTTTCGGCATAGACCATCAGTTGCCGACCGCTGGGCGTTGGCGACGCCAGCGGCCGTTCGCGCTGCAACAGTTTGACGCCGAGTTCGCGCTCCAGCTGCGCGATGCGTTGTGAGATCGCCGGTTGGGTGGTGTTGAGCTTCTGCGCCGCGCCGCGAAAGCTGCCCAATGTCACCACCCAGAGGAAGGTCTCCAACGCCTTGAAGTCAACCATGATCGGCCCCTCTGGTGATAACCAAAATTTATCGCAATCGATCAAAAAACACGATTAGACATTATTCTAGACCTGCGTTTGACTGATTGTCGAGAAATTGGGCGAGCACAATAAATGATCAATCCAACGAAGCTTGATCAACGGGCCATGACTGACGGGGTGGAACCGAGCGTGGCGGCGCGTCTGGCCTGCCGGCACGGTCATGTCGGGTCGACGGCCGGTTTCGCGCCGGGCTACGTGCAGGGCAATCTCGCCATCCTTCCGGAGAAACTCGCTGGCGCGTTCCATCGCTTCTGCCAGCTCAACCCGAAGCCGTGCCCGATCATCGGCATGTCCGAAGTCGGCGATCCGCGCATCCCGGCGCTCGGTCTCGATCTCGACATCCGCACCGACATTCCGCGTTACCGCGTGTGGCGCGATGGCGAGGCCGTCGACGAGCCGACCGACATCATGGATGTGTGGCGTGACGATCTGGTCGCCTTCGTGCTCGGCTGTTCGTTCTCGTTCGAAGAGGCGCTCCTCGCCGACGACATTTCAATCCGTCATATCGAGGAGAATGTCCGGGTGCCGATGTATCGCACCAACATCGCCTGCGCGCCGTCGGCGCCGTTCGCCGGGCCGATGGTGGTATCGATGCGGCCGATGAGACCCAAGGACGCGATCCGCGCCGTCCAGATCACGTCGCGCTTTCCGTCGGTGCACGGCGCGCCGGTGCATCTCGGCCTGCCGCTGTCGATCGGCATCGCGGATCTCGCCAAGCCCGATTACGGCGATGCCGTTTCGATCGCGGACGACGAAATCCCGGTGTTCTGGGCCTGCGGCGTGACGCCGCAATCGGTGATCGCCGCCGCCAAACTGCCTTTTGCCATTACACATGCGCCAGGAATGATGCTTGTGACCGATCTGAAGAATAAGCAGCTTGCTGTTCTTTGAGGCTTTACCGTAGCCTTTCGTTTTTCCAAATATGCCGCGCAACAAAAGGACGACATCATGACTGTCTCACGCCGCACTGTTCTGCTCGGAGGCGTCGCCTCCGCCGCGCTGCTGCCCTCCGTTATCAAGGCACAGGCGCAAACGCCGACTGAGGTCGTCATCGGCGTGATCTATCCGCTGTCCGGAGCCAGCGCGCAGATCGGCGTCGATGCCCAGCGCGCGTTCGAGACCGCCGCCGACATCATCAACAAGAACTACGATTTCGCGTTGCCGTTGGCGAAGGGCGAAGGCCTCTCCGGACTGGGCGGCGCGAAGGTGCGGCTGGTGTTCGCCGACCATCAGGCCGATCCGCAGAAGGGCCGCGCCGAAGCCGAGCGCCTGATCACCCAGGAGAAGGTGTGCGCGATCGTCGGTACCTATCAGAGCGCCGTCGCCGTCACCGTCAGCCAGATCTGCGAGCGTTATCAGATCCCGTTCCTGTCGGCCGACAACTCGTCGCCGAGCCTGCATCGCCGCGGCCTGAAATTCTATTTCCGCGCCGCGCCGCACGACGAGATGTTCTCGACCGCGATGTTCGATTTCTTCGACGCGCAGAAGAAGAAAGGCCAGAAGATCGAGACGCTGGCGCTGTTCCACGAGGACACGATCTTCGGCACGGATTCCGCCAACGCGCAGATCAAGCTCGCCGCCGATCGCGGCTACAAGATCGTCTCCGACATCAAGTATCGCGCCAACTCGCCGTCGCTCACCGCCGAAGTGCAGCAGCTCAAGGCGGCCAATGCGGACGTGCTGATGCCGTCGAGCTACACGACCGACGCGATCCTGCTGGTCAAGACGATGGCCGAACTCGGCTACAAGCCGAAGAACATCATGGCGCAGGACGCCGGCTTCTCGGAGAAGGCGACCTACGACGCCGTCGGCGACAAGGTCGAAGGCGTGATCTCGCGCGGCTCGTTCTCGCTTGATCTCGCCGCCAAGCGACCGATGGTCGGCACCGTCAACGACCTGTTCAAGGCCAAGTCGGGCAAGGACTTCAACGATTATTCGTCGCGCCAGTTCATGGGCCTGATCGTGATGGCGGACGCCATCAATCGCGCCAAATCGACCGATGGCGAGAAGATCCGCCAGGCGCTCGTCGCCACCGACATGAAGGGTGAGGACACCATCATGCCGTGGAAGCGGGTCAAGTTCGACGAGATGGGCCAGAACAACGACGCCGATCCGGTGTTGCTGCAATATACCGGCGGTAAGTTCGTCACCATCTCGCCGCCGCAGGCCGCCGTCGCCGAGGCGATCTGGCCGATGACGAAGTGATTTAGACAAAGCTTAAGCCGTCATTGCGGGAGGGCCATTTCTCGTCTTAGAGGAATGGATCGACGAGGCAATCCAGTGTTTAAAGCAAACAGCTGGATTGCTTCGCTATAACATCGTTGGCGATCGCCAACGATCTATCGCTCGCAATGACGAATTTTCATGCGGGTTTGGCGGCTTTGGAGAGATTGATTTGACCACGCAAACCATCGTCCAGAGCCTTGCCAGCGGGTTGCTGATGGGGCTGCTTTACGGCCTGATCGCCGTCGGCCTGGCGCTGATCTTCGGCCTGATGGACGTGACCAACTTCGCGCATGGCGAATTCCTCATGCTGGCGATGTATGTCACGTTCTTCCTGTTTGCGTTCTTCGCGATCGATCCCTTGCTGGCGATGCCACTGGTGGCGGCGGCCTTGTTCGCTTTCGGCGCGGTCATTTATCTATTGGTCGTCAGGTTCGCGATGCGGGCCAAGACCAACGTCGGCATGGTGCAGATCTTCGCGACGTTCGGACTCGCCATCCTGTTGCGCGGCCTCGCGCAGTTCTTCTTCACGCCGGACTATCGCAGCATTCCGACCTCATGGCTCGGCGGCAAGACCGTCTCGGTGTTCGGCGTCTTCCTGCCGGTGCCGCAACTGGTCGGCGCGCTGGTCGCGGTCGCGGCCTTCGGCGCGCTGTATTTCTTCATCAAGAAAACCGATTTCGGCCGCGCCCTCGAAGCGACCCGCGAGGATGCCGGCGCCGTGGCGCTGGTCGGCATCGACAAGAACCGCGTCTTCGCGCTCGGCTGGGGGCTCGGCAGCGCGCTGGTCGGCCTCGCCGGCGCGATCATGGCGAGCTTCTTCTACATCTATCCTGACGTCGGCGCGTCGTTCGCGCTGATCGCTTATGTCACCGTGGCGCTCGGCGGCTTCGGCAGCGTGTTCGGCGCCTTTGCCGGCGGCATCATCGTCGGTCTGGTCGAAGCCTCGACCGCGTTGATCCTGCCGCCGTCGCTCAAGTCGGTCGGCATCTACGCGGTCTATCTGCTGGTGGTCTTCATTCGGCCGCGCGGCCTGTTCGGATCGATCTGATGAACAATTCCTTCGCCCTGCGCCGCCGCAACGATCTCATCATGGCCGCCGTGCTGACGGCCGCCGCCGCCTGCATGCCATTCCTCGTCAAGGACGTCTACGTCCAGAACATCATGGTGCTGACCCTGATGTATGCGGCGCTGTCGCAGAGCTGGAATATTCTGTCCGGCTATTGCGGGCAGATCTCGCTCGGCCACGCGCTGTATTTCGGACTCGGCGCGTACACGACGGCGTTGCTGTTCACCAAATTCGGCGTGGTGCCCTGGGTCGGCATGATCGCCGGCGGATTGATCTCGGCCATGATCGCGTTGGCGCTCGGCTATCCGACGTTCCGACTCGGCGGCCATTATTTCGTCATCGCCACCATCGTGATCGCCGAAATCGGTCTGCTGCTGTTTCACAATTGGGACTGGGCCGGGGCGGCGCTCGGCATCGACATTCCAGTGCGCGGCGATAGCTGGTTGAAATTCCAGTTCACCCGCAGCAAGCTGCCGTATTTCTACTTCGCGCTCGCATTCTGCGTCGTCGCCTGGCTGATCACCTGGTGGCTGGAAGATTCCAAATGGGGCTATTGGTGGCGCGCCGTGAAGGACAATCCGGAAGCCGCGCAGAGCCTCGGCGTCGTGGTGTTCAATTCCAAGATGGGCGCGGCGGCGGTGTCGGCCTTTCTCACCGCGATCGGTGGCGCGTTCTATGCAATGTTCGTGTCCTATATCGATCCTGACAGCGTCATGAGCTTTCAGTTTTCGCTGCTGATGGCGCTGCCGGCGGTGCTTGGCGGGATCGGCACGCTATGGGGGCCGGTGCTCGGCGCGGCGATCCTGATTCCCCTGACGGAAGTGACGCGCTCCTTCATCGGCGGCTCCGGTCGTGGTGTCGATCTCATTCTCTACGGCGCGCTGATCGTGGCGATTTCGCTGGCGCGGCCGGAGGGTCTGGTCGGGCTGTTCTCGCGCCGCAAGAAGGAGACCGCGCGATGAGCGTGCCGCTTCTGGAAACGCGCGGCGTCTGGCAGCGCTTCGGCGGGTTGATCGCCAACAGCGATATCTCGATGTCGGTGGTGCCCGGCGAGATCGTCGGGCTGATCGGCCCCAACGGGGCCGGCAAATCGACCTTGTTCAACCTGATCGCCGGCGTGTTGCCGCCGACCCAAGGCACGATCTGGTTCAACGGCGAGGACGTCACCCGGATGCCGGCGGCCGAGCGTTGTCAGCGCGGCATCGCCCGGACGTTTCAGGTGGTGAAAAGCTTCGAGACGATGACGGTGATCGACAACGTCATCGTCGGCGCGCTGATCCGCACCACGGTGATGCGCGAGGCGCGTCGCAAGGCCCACGAGGTGCTGGATTTCTGCGGCATCGCGCATCGCGCCGACAAGCTGGCGCGCGATCTGATCCCATCGGAAAAGCGCCGTCTCGAAGTGGCGCGGGCACTCGCGACCGAACCGAAACTGTTGCTGCTCGATGAGTGCCTCACCGGCCTGACGCCGATCGAGGCGCAGACCGGCGTCGA
This sequence comes from Tardiphaga sp., assembly GCA_028290325.1. Classification (GTDB taxonomy): domain Bacteria; phylum Pseudomonadota; class Alphaproteobacteria; order Rhizobiales; family Xanthobacteraceae; genus Tardiphaga. The sequence goes on along the minus strand of JAQGJY010000369.1, from coordinate 847 downwards.
GCTGGTGCGCAAGGTGCGCGCCACCGGCGTCACCGTGCTGATGGTCGAGCACGTCATGGAAATCGTGATGCCGCTGGTCGATCGCGCCATCGTGCTTGATCTCGGCAAGGTGCTGGTCGAAGGCAAGCCGACGGACATCGTGCGCGATCCGCGCGTCATCAAGGCTTATCTCGGGGATCGCCATGCTGTCGGTTGAAGGCGTCACCACCTCGTATCAGGGCCTGGTCGCGATCTCGAACGTCTCGATCGAGGTTGGCAAGGGGGAGATCGTCTGCGTCGCCGGCGCGAACGGCGCGGGTAAATCGACGCTGATCAAGACCATCGCCGGCGCGGAGCGGCCGCGCGCGGGGTCCGTCACCTTCGACGGTCAGCGCATCGACGGCACGGCGCAGCATCTCATCACCGCGCGCGGTATTGCTTACGTCCCCGAGAACCGCCGGCTGTTTCCGCGCCTGTCGGTGCAGGACAATCTGCGGCTCGGCAGCTACATGTATCGCAGCGAGAAAGATCGCGATCATCCGCTGGACCTGATCTTCTCGCTGTTTCCGCGTCTCAAGGAACGGCTCGAACAGCGCGCCGAGACGCTGTCCGGCGGCGAGCAACAGATGCTCGCGATCGGCCGCGCGCTGATGACGCGGCCGCGTCTGCTGATGCTCGACGAGCCGTCGCAGGGCATCATGCCGAAGCTGGTCGATGAAATCTTTCAGGCGGTGAAGACGATCCGCGATACCGGCATGACGATTTTGATCGTCGAGCAGCGCATGGCCGAGGTGCTGGAAATCGCCGACCGCGCGTATATCTTGCAGACCGGCCGCGTGCTGATGCAGGGCTCGGCGGCGGATATCGC
>JAQGJY010000056.1 GCA_028290325.1 Tardiphaga sp. | reverse complement strand
GCCGCGCCGCGTCCGGGACACCGGCGTCTGGAACGATGATGATTACCGCGCCAGCGCGGCGTTCCGCTTCGGCCCGGTCTTGATATGCGTGGCATATAGCGTCAGGCCTGTAAACGACAGCCCGCCGATGAGGTTGCCGAGCACGGTCGGGATCTCGTTCCAGATGATGTAATCCATGATCGTGAACTTGCCGCCGAGCATCAAGCCGGCGGGAAACAGGAACATGTTGACGATCGAATGCTCGAACGTCATGGCGAAGAACACCATCACCGGCATCCACATCGCGATCACCTTGCCGCTGACGGTGGTCGAGATCATCGCGCCGACGACGCCGGTCGACACCATCCAGTTGCAGAGCATGCCGCGAATGAACAGCGTCAGCATGCCGGCCGCGCCATATTGCGCGTAGCCGAGCGTGCGGCCTTCGCCGATGTGGCCGATGACCTGGCCGACCTTGTCCGGCGGCGTCGAGAAGCCGAAGGTGAACACGATCGACATCATCACGGCGACGACGATCGCGCCCATGAAATTGCCGACGAAGACGAGGCCCCAGTTGCGGAGGATGCCGCCGACCGTCACCCCCGGCCGCTTGTCGAGCAGCGCCAGTGGCGTCAGCACGAACACGCCGGTCAATAGATCGAAGCCAAGCAGATAGAGCATGCAGAAACCGACCGGAAACAGAATCGCCCCGATGATCGGATAACCGGTCTGCACGGTGATGGTGACGGCGAACACCGCCGCCAGCGCCAGGATCGCGCCGGCCATGAAGGCGCGGATCAGGGTGTCGCGCGTGGACATGAAGACTTTGGATTCTCCAGCATCCACCATCTTGGTGACGAATTCTGAAGGAACGAGATACGCCATTGTTGGTCCTTTGATCTTGTGAAATGGAATTATTGAAATCTACGGAGCGGCGGCGACGCTCATGTTCAGATAGATGCGGCCGTTTTCGAGTTTGACCGGGAAGCTGCGGGCGCAGCCTTTGTCGGCTCCCGTCGCTTCGCCATCCTCGAGATTGATGATCCAATTATGCAGCGGGCAGGCCACCTTGCGGCCGTGCACGATGCCGTCGCTCAGCGGGCCGCCCTTATGCGGACAGCGATTTTCGAGCGCGAAAATTTCGTCGCCGCCGGTGCGGAAGATCGCGATCTCGCGACGTGGCGTCTTCACCGTGCGCGCGCCGCGCGGCGGAATCGCGTGCAGGGGTCCGACGTCGAACCAGAAAACCTTCGTCTGTTCCATTGTCTCGTTCATTCTGCGGCCTCGGCGATCGGTGCGATCAGGTTCATGGCGGCGAGCGGCATGAATTCGTGAAGCTGCTGGCCCGCCGCGCGTTCGGCCCACGGATCCTTCCGGACGGCGCGCTGCGAGATCTGAAAGCGTGCGAAGAGCGCGCGGCGGCCGTCGTGATCGTCCATGATCGCGGCGCGGACCGTTTCCAGCCCGACCTTCTCGACCCATTTCCAGACCCGTTCGAGATAGCCGGCCTGCTCGCGATAAAGCTGCATGAAGGCGGCGACGTATTCGAGCGCCTCGTCCTCGGTAGCGACGTGACCGAGCAGGTCGGTCGCGCGCACATGCAGGCCGGCGGCGCCGGCGATGTGAATGTCGTAACCGGATTCGACGCAGATGATGCCGATGTCTTTCACGGTGGCTTCGGCGCAGTTGCGCGGGCAGCCGGAGACGCCGAGTTTCAGTTTCGCGGGCGTCCACGATCCGCACAACAGGCGCTCGAGCTTGACGCCGAGGCCGGTCGAATCCTGCGTGCCGAACCGGCACCAATCGGTGCCGACGCAGGTTTTCACGGTGCGCAGGCCCTTGGCATAGGCGGCGCCGGAGACCATGCCGGCGGCGTTGAGTTGCGCCCAGACGGCGGGCAGGTCTTCCTTGCGCACGCCGAGCAGATCGATGCGCTGGCCGCCTGTGACCTTGACGGTCGGAATCTTGAAGCGATCGGCGACATCGGCGATGGCGCGCAATTCATTCGGGGTGGTCAGGCCGCCCCACATCCGCGGCACGACGGAGAAGGTGCCGTCCTTCTGGATGTTGGCGTGAGCGCGTTCGTTGATGTAGCGCGACTGCGCGTCGTCGCGATAATCGTTCGGCCAGGCGCACAGCAGATAGTAATTGAGCGCGGGCCGGCATGACGGGCAGCCGCAGGACGTCTTCCATGCCAGCTCCTGCATCACCGCCGGCATCGATCGCAATTCTTTGGCGACGATGAAGCCGCGTACTTCCTCATGCGTGAGATCGACGCATTTGCACATCGGCTTGCGGCCGCCGCCGGCGTAGTCGTTGCCGAGCGTGAAGGCGAGCAGCGCCTCGACCTTCGACGTGCATTGCCCGCAGGAGGCCGACGCTTTGGTCTGCGCGCGGACGTCTTCCAGCGTCATCAGGCCTTTCGCGGTGATCGTCTGCGTGATCCTGCTTTTACAGACGCCGTTGCAACCGCAGATTTCCGCGTCGTCTGGCAAGGCCGCGATCGCCGCCCTGGGATCCAGCGCCGCGCCACCCTGATAGGATTGACCAAAAATCAGCGTGTCGTGCATTTTGCTGATGTCGGTCTGCTTCTTCAGCAAGTCGAAATACCAACCGCCATCGGCGGTATCGCCATAAAGCACCGCGCCGATGATCTTGCCGCCGCGCAACACGACGCGCTTGTAAACGCCGCGCGACGGATCGCGCAGCACGATTTCGTCGCTCTCGTCGCCTTCGGAAAAATCACCGGCGGAAAACAGATCGACGCCCGTGACCTTCAGCTTGGTCGACATGACGGAGCCGGCATAGCCCTGGGTGTCCTTGCCCGCGAGCCGAGCGCCCAAGGTGCGCGCCATCTCATAAAGCGGCGCGACGAGGCCGTAGCATTGGCCGCGATGTTCGACGCATTCGCCGACAGCGAAGATGCTGTCATCCTTGGTGCCGAGAAAATCATCGACGATGATGCCGCGATTGACGTCGAGGCCAGCGTCGCGCGCCAGCGCCATGTTCGGTCGGATGCCGACCGCCATGACGACGAGATCGGCCGGCAAGGTGCGGCCGTCCTGCAACCGCACGCCTTCGACCTTGCCGTCGCCGATGATCGCGCTGGTATTGGCTTCGGTGATGATGTCGATGCCGCGCTTCTCGATCGCGCGACGCAGCAGATAGGCCGCGTTGGGATCGAGCTGGCGCTCCATCAGTGTCGGCATCAGATGCACCACGGTCGCCTTCATGCCGCGCGCGGCAAGGCCTGCCGCGGCTTCCAGGCCGAGCAGACCGCCCCCGATGATCACGGCCTGGCCGCCGGTCGCCGCGGCAGTCAGCATGGCATCGACGTCGTCGAGGTCGCGATAGGTGACAACGCCGGGCAATTCGGCGCCGGGCACTGGAATGAGAATTGGCCGCGATCCGGTCGCGATGACGAGCTTGTCGTAGGATTGCTCCGCGCCGGACTGCGTGCGAACGATTTTCGCAACGCGGTCGATCGCGACGACGGTCTCGCCGCGGCGCAGGTCAATATGGTTGCGCGCGTACCAGGCGTCGTCGTGAATGACGATGTCGTCGAACTGTTTCTCGCCGGACAGAACCGGCGACAGCATGATGCGATCATAGTTCACGCGCGGCTCGGCGCCGAAGACGATGATCTCATACCGGTCGGGCGCTTGGTCGAACAATTCATCCAGCACGCGGCCGGCGGCCATGCCGTTGCCGACCACGACCAGCTTTTGCTTCCGCGCAGAATGTTGCGTCATCGATCGATCCTGTTCTCAACCGCGTCCGATCGAAAACAGGTTTGCCTCTGTCATGTGGGATGACATCAACGACGACTGCGCCAAGCATCCCGATAGCCGGTGAGGTGCTTTGAGCTGTCCCTGTGCTGCGACCATCGTTGGCGGCAGATTTCCGGCGGACGGCGGTCATCATTGACTCGATTAGAATGACAGCAATTTGCATGCCATCCAGGCGTCAGCCGAAACATCCACGTTTGCGAGGCTGCTGCACCATCGACCTTGCGACCTGCCGGCCAACCAAGCCGAAACTTTGGGCATCTGCCCAAGGGGGGCGCAGCATCGGCGCCGCATGCGCATACACCCGCGTCGGTGCCTGATGCGGCGTGACGCGAGGATCAGCCCGATGGACCGAAAAATGACGCCGGCGGCATCGCGTCGAGGCGGGCATCGGTTCTGTCCTCACGCGGGGTCGCGGGAGTGCCGCGTGATTTGGTCGTGGTCCCAGAATGCGTTAGGTCTGGCGTCGCATGGCCCAACATCCGCTGTCCCGCATCGTCAGCCGCTTCAAACGCGAACCCTCGCGGACGGGATCGCTGATCATCACGTTCTATGGCGACGCCATTCTGCCGCGCGGCGGCTCGGTGTGGCTGGGCACGCTGTTGCAGTTTCTGGCGTTGTTGCAGATCGACGGCGGCGTGGTTCGCACGGCCGTGTCGCGGCTCGCCGCCGATGGCTGGCTTGACCGCGACAAAGTCGGCCGCAAGAGTTTCTACAAACTCGCCAAAGATGGCCGCGAGCGTTTCGAGGCGGCGGTCGCGCATGTCTATAATCCGCATCCGTCCGACTGGGCCGGGCAGTTCGAACTGCTGCTGATCGTGAACGCGGCCGATCGCGAGGCGGCGCGCGACGCGCTCGCCGAAGCCGGATTCGGCAGCCCGATCCCGGGCGTCTGGATCGCGCCGGCCGGCGTCGCCGTGCCGAAGGCGGCGTCGGGTGCGATCAGGCTGGATGTTTCGGCCGACAGCGAGATGGGCCGTCGGTTGATCGCGGACAGTTGGTCGCTGCAACGCACGGCGGAGTCGTATCGTGACTTTCTCCACCTGTTCGCGCCGCTCGACGGCTGGGTGTCGCGCGAGGACATCTCACCCGACGATGCGATCCTGGCGCGCATCCTGCTGATCCATCATTATCGCCGCGTCATCCTGCGTGATCCGCTGCTGCCGGCCGCCTTGCTGCCCGCGGACTGGCCGGCGCAGGAGGCGCGCAGCTTCTGCGGCCGGCTTTACCGCGCGCTGCTGCCGGCCTCCGAACGCTGGCTCGATGATCACGGCGAGAGCCGGACAGGGGCGCTGCCCGCGCCGGGAACCGGGCTCGGCCAGCGTTTCGACTGACACAATATGTTACAAGACCGTCTTGCATTATAAAAATCCTGTTATACAATAATGCCTCTCAAGTCAGGGAGGTCGTGATGTACACGCAGGCACTCAACGCGCCGCAGGCCGACGAACGCCATCTCGAGGATGCCGAAAAATCCGCCCGCTTCGAAGCGCGCGTCGCCGACGAGCAGCGCATCGAGCCGAATGACTGGATGCCGGCGGCCTATCGCAAGACGCTGACACGGCAAATCTCCCAGCACGCCCATTCCGAGATCGTTGGCATGTTGCCCGAGGGCAATTGGCTCACCCGCGCGCCGACGCTGCGGCGCAAGGCGGCATTGCTCGCCAAGGTGCAGGACGAATGCGGGCACGGGCTCTATCTTTACGCGGCGGCCGAAACGCTCGGCACCTCGCGTGAGGAACTCGTCGATCAGATGTTGAGCGGCCGCGCGAAATATTCGTCGATCTTCAATTATCCGACGCTGACATGGGCGGACATCGGCGCGATCGGCTGGCTGGTCGATGGCGCGGCGATCATGAACCAGATTCCGCTGTGCCGTTGTTCGTATGGCCCCTATGCGCGCGCGATGATCCGGGTCTGCAAGGAAGAGTCATTTCATCAACGACAGGGCTACGAGATCATGGTCACGCTGTCGCGCGGCACCGACGAGCAGAAGGCGATGGCGCAGAGCGCGCTGGATCGCTGGTGGTGGCCGTGCCTGATGATGTTCGGTCCGCCGGATGGCGAGAGCCAGCATTCCGATCAATCGACACGCTGGAAAATCAAGCGCTTCTCGAACGACGAGCTGCGCCAGAAATTCATCGATGCGACCGTGCCGCAGGCGCAATATCTTGGCCTCACCATCCCCGATGCGGACCTGACGTGGAACGAAGCGACGCAGCATTGGGATTACGGCCCAATCGACTGGCGGGAATTTCACGACGTGCTGGCCGGCAACGGGCCGTGCAATCGCGATCGCATCGCCGCGCGCCGCAAGGCGCATGATGATGGCGCGTGGGTGCGCGAGGCTGCCGTGGCTTATGCCGACAAGCAGCGGGCCAAGAAGGCGGCCGTTGCCGCGTGATTGTCATCCGGGCGCGAACGGCTCTTAGCGGACGCGCGTCTGGAAACCGATCGAGACGAGCTTGCTGAGATCCGGGTTCGCTCGCGCCACCACCGCGCTGCCGCCCCGGAGCAACGAAAATGCCTGGAGATCAACAATGACCACACCGAACGTCCAGCTTTGGGAAGTCTTCATCCGCAGCCGCAACGGCCTCGCGCACAAGCATGTCGGATCGCTTCACGCCGCCGACGCGACGCTGGCGATGCAGGCGGCGCGCGACATCTACACCCGGCGCGGCGAGGGCCTGTCGATCTGGATCGCGCCGTCGAACGCGATCGTCGCGTCCGACCCCGCCGAGAAGGACATGATGTTCGAGCCGGCGATGTCGAAAATCTATCGGCATCCGACATTCTACGACGTGCCGGATGAAGTCGGGCACATGTGATGGCCACGCCGTCGATCACGGTTTCCGAAACGCCCCTCGTGCTCTACGCGCTGCGCCGCGCCGATGACGCGCTGATTCTCGGCCATCGTCTCTCCGAATGGTGCGGCCATGCGCCCGCCATGGAAGAGGATATGGCGCTCGCCAATATCGGTCTCGATTTGATCGGGCAGGCGCGCGAGTTATACGCCTATGCCGCGACAGCCGAAGGCAAGGCCAACGACGAGGACACATTCGCGTATCTGCGCGACGTGCGGCAGTATCGCAATCTGTTGCTGTGCGAGCAGCCGAACGGCGACTTCGCGCGCACCATCCTGCGTCAGTTTCTCTACTCGGCCTTCGCCGACGCCTATTGGCGCGCGATGATGGCTTCGACCGATGCGACGCTGGCGGCGATCGCGGCAAAGTCCGAGAAGGAAAGCGCCTATCATTTGCGTCATTCCGCCGAATGGGTGATCCGGCTCGGCGACGGCACCGAGGAAAGTCATCGCCGCGCCAAGGAAGCGGTCGATCATCTCTGGGCCTTTACCGGTGAGCTGTTTCACGCCGATGATAGCGATGCGGCGTTGATCGCCGACGGCATTGCGGTCGATCCCGAGCGACTGCGCGCGGGATGGACCGACATGGTGGCGAACGTGCTTGCGACCGCCACCTTGACGCAACCGAAAAGCGGCTGGATGCAGAAGGGTGGCCGCTCCGGGCTCCATAGCGAGCATCTCGGTCATCTGCTGAGCGAGCTGCAATCGTTGCAACGCACGTTTCCGGGCGCGACATGGTGAGCGCGGCGACATCCAACCTGCGGCAGGCGGCATGGAACGCGGCGGCGAGCGTTGTCGATCCGGAGATTCCCGTGCTGACCATCGCCGATCTCGGCGTGCTGCGTGACGTGACCGTGCATGACGGGCGTGTCGAGGTGGCGATTACTCCGACCTATTCCGGCTGTCCGGCAATGAACATGATCGCGCTGGAGATCGAACTGGCGCTGGCGCGCGACGGCATCAACGGCGCGACGATCAAGACGATCCTGTCGCCGGCCTGGACAACTGACTGGATGAGCGACGAAGGCCGCCGCAAGCTGCGCGACTATGGTGTTGCCCCGCCGCAGGCCGGCGGTAGCCGCCGGGCGTTGTTCGGCGTGGAGGTCGTCGCCTGTCCGCAATGCGGCTCGAACGAGACGCAGGTGCTGTCGGAATTCGGCTCGACGTCGTGCAAGGCGCTGTGGCGCTGCAATGCCTGTCGCGAGCCATTTGATTATTTCAAGTGCCATTGAAGTGGCAAACTCGGCCAAGTTTTTCGGTTCCCCTCGCCCGCGCGACCTCCCCAGAGCGGAGAGGTGAAGAAAGAAACCCATGGCCGCTCCCAAATTCCATCGCCTCGCCATCGATGACCTGCGTCGCGAGACCGCCGACGCGGTGTCGATGACCTTCGCGATCCCGAACGATCTCGCCGAGGATTATGCCTTTGTGCCCGGCCAGTATCTGACGCTGCGGACGATGATGGGCGGCGAGGAAGTGCGGCGCTCTTACTCAATCTGTTCTGCCCCGGACGATCGCGAATTGCGGATTGCCGTGAAGAAGGTCGATGGCGGCGCGTTTTCCAGTTTCGTGCTGGACGATCTGAAACCCGGCGACGAACTCGACGTGATGACGCCGACCGGCCGCTTCGGCATCGCGCATGCGCCGGATGAGGCGCGCATCCATGTCGGCTTCGCGGCGGGCTCCGGCATCACGCCGATTCTGTCAATCATTCGCGGCGTTCTCGCGCGCGAGCCGAAGAGCCGCTTCTTTCTGTTCTACGGCAACCGAACCGCAAGCGGCATCCTGTTTCGTCGGGCGCTGGAAGAATTGAA
>JAQGJY010000347.1 GCA_028290325.1 Tardiphaga sp. | reverse complement strand
AAGGCGGCGCCGGCATTGTGATGGTCGAGGCCACCGCCGTGGCCGAGAATGGCCGCATCACCCATGGCGATGTCGGCCTTTGGCAGGACGGCCAGACCGCGCCGCTCAAGCGCATCGCCGATTTCATTCGCGACCAGGGGTCGGTGCCGGCGATTCAACTCGCCCATGCCGGACGCAAGGCCAGCATGCAGCGGCCATGGTACGGCAACGCCGCGCTCACCGACGCCGACAAAGCGCGCGGCGACATGCCATGGCAGGTGGTGGCGCCATCGCCGATCCCAATGGACGACGGCTGGCTGACGCCGCAGGAAATGACCGACACCGATATGGCGACGTTACGCGACCAATGGCGGCTAGCAACGTTGCGCGCGGTCGAGGCCGGCTACGAGTTGCTCGAAGTGCATTGCGCGCACGGCTACCTGCTGCACGAATTCCTGTCGCCGCTCTCCAACAAGCGCACCGATTCCTACGGCGGCGATCGCGCGGGCCGGATGCGCTATCCACTCGACATCATCGAGACGGTACGCGCGGTGTGGCCGGACAACCTGCCGCTGTCGGTGCGGATCTCGTCGGTCGACGGCGTCGCGGGCGGCATCGAGATCGAGGATTCGCTCGCCTTCGTGCGAGAGGCCAAAGCGCGCGGCGCGGACGTGATCGACTGTTCGTCGGGCGGGCTGATGGGCTCGGCGACAGCGGCGCGGATTCCGCGCGGCTATTCGTTTCAGGTGCCCTATGCCGAAGCGATCCGCACGCAGGCCGAAATTCCGACGATGGCGGTCGGTCTGATCCTGCATCCGCAGCAGGCCGAGGAGGTCATTGCCAAAGGCCAGGCCGATCTGGTCGCGATCGGCCGCGAGGTGTTGTTCGACCCGAACTGGCCGCTGCACGCCCGATTGTCGTTGAACGAAAGCAATGGCGATGTGTTCGCCGACTGGCCGAAGCAATATGGCTGGTGGCTGGAGCGTCGCGAGCCGGGCTTGCGAAAACTCGACGGCCCGGCGTTGCCGTTTCGGCGCTAGTTTCATTAAAGGCGCGCCAAGGCGGGAATTCGGGACGCTGCGGCGGGCCCTTCCCGTCTTGTCACACCGCCTTCGCCGCCGCCCTTCCCGCATTGCGGCCGGAAAACAGGCAGCCGCCGAGGAAGGTCCCTTCCAGCGAGCGATAGCCGTGCATGCCGCCGCCGCCGAAGCCCGCCGCTTCGCCAGCCGCATAAAGCCCCGGCATGATCGCACTGTCCTGGCCGAAGACGCGGCCATCGAGATCGGTCTCGAAACCGCCGAGTGTCTTGCGCGTCAGGATGTTCAGCCTGACCGCGATCAGCGGCCCTTGCGCGGGATCGAGGATGCGATGCGGCTTTGCGGTGCGGATCAGGCGATCGCCGATATAGCGTCGCGCATTGTGGATGTTCATCACCTGCGTATCCTTGACGTAGGGATTGGCGATGGCGCGATCACGGGCCTCGATCTGGCGTCGCATCAGCCGCGCATCGAGCAGATGATCGCCGGTCAGCGCGTTCATCGCGGCGACAAGATCGTCGAGGTTGTCGCGGACGATGAAATCCTCGCCCTTCTGCTTGAACGCCTCGACCGGCGCGGGCGCGCCCTTGTTGGTGGCGCGGCGCGCGGTCATCAGCCAGCTCTTGCCGGTGAGATCGGGATTTTGCTCGGAGCCCGATAAAGCGAACTCCTTCTTGATGATCGCTTGGGTCAGCATGAACCACGAATAATCATGGCCGGTGCCCATGATGTATTGCAGCTGCCCGAGCGTATCGGAGCCCGGAAACAACGGCGACGGCAGACGCTGTCCGGTGGCATCGAACCACATCGACGACGGCCCGGGTAGAATGCGAATGCCGTGGCGCGGCCAGATCGGATCGAAATTCTTGATGCCTTCGACATAGTGCCACATGCGGTCGCGGTTGATGAGCTTCGCGCCCGCCGCTTCGGTGATGCCGATCATGCGGCCATCGACATGGTCGGGCACGCCGGAGATCATCCGCGCCGGCGGCGTGCCGAGACGTTGCGGCCAGTTCTGCCGCACCATCTCATGATTGCCGCCAATGCCGCCCGACGCCACGATGATGGCCTGCGCCTTCAGTGCGAACGAACCGACGACGTCGCGCGACGAGCTGGCCCCGCGCACGACATCGCTCGGCTTCAGCACCGCGCCGCTGACGCCGCTCACCACGCCGCCGCTGACATCGAGCGCATCGACGCGGTGGCGGAACTTGAACGTGAGCAGGCCTTTCGCCTGGGCCTCGCGGGCGCGCCGCACGAAAGGTTCGATGACGCCGGGGCCGGTGCCCCATGTCACATGAAAACGCGGCACCGAGTTGCCATGGCCCATCGCGTCGTAACCGCCGCGCTCGGCCCAACCGATCACCGGAAAAATGCGATGCCCCATCGCGCGCAACCAATCGCGCTTCTCGCCGGCGGCGAAGGCCACGTAGGCTTCCGCCCATTTGCGCGGCCACGCATCCTCGTCGCGATCGAAGCCCGCCGCCCCGGCCCAGTCCTGCATCGCGAGCTCGTAAGAGTCCTTGATGCCGAGGCGGCGTTGCTCCGGCGTATCGACCAGAAACAGACCGCCGAACGACCAGAACGCCTGGCCTCCGAGATTCTGTTCGCCTTCCTGATCGAGCACGACGACGCGCTTGCCGGCATCGGCAATCTCGGTCGCCGCGACCAGTCCGGCCAGTCCCGCGCCGATGACGATCACATCGCTTTGGACGTCCGCCCGCTCAGCCATTGCCCTCGCCTCCCTTGATGTGCGCCGTCCCGAAGTCTCGCCGGTCTTTTGTTCCAGAACGAGACGACGAAACGCCGACTGCATCTTGCTTGCAACACTCGTTTTCAATCTGAGCGAAGCCCGCACGATGATCTGGACAAAAAACCGATCTGGCAACACGCTGTGCATGTTCTGATTTGATTAAGACAGTCGGGACAATCTGAATCGGGTTCGGCGTCGGGGCTGGGGTTGATCATGAAGGTCGTGACGGGATTACTGGCCGCGGTATTGTTGGTCGCGGGAATGGATGCCAGCCATGCCGTGGTTCGCATCGCCGAGGATCGCGGCGGCCGCATCGGCACCTACGTCGATAAGTATCAAGGCCTGCGCAGCTCCGGCGAAACCGTCGTCATCGACGGACTCTGCGCCTCCGCCTGCACCATCGTTCTCGGCGCCGTTCCGCGCGATCGCATCTGCGTCACGTCGCGGGCCAATCTTGGTTTTCACGCGGCATGGGACGTCGGCAACAACGGCCGCGCCGTCACCAACGCTGAGGCCACGCGGATGCTGTATTCGATGTATCCGACCAACATTCGCCGCTGGATCGCGCAACGCGGCGGATTGACGCCGAACATGATCTTCCTGCGCGGCCGTCAGCTCACCGGCATGTACAAGCCCTGCTACATGGACGCGCAGGCGCAGACCCGCTGAATTCGGTCGTCATGCGAGCCGGGGCCATGTCGGCGGCTTCGCCGACTTGCCCCCAGCGACGCAATCCGTGTTGCGTATCGCAAAAAGCTGGATGGCTTCGTTGCATCGCCCTCGAAGACGGGGCGCGATGGCTTGCCGCAATGCCGACTTTAACGTCTCTCTCGCCAGGATGTGATGGCGGCGACGGCGGTAGCGCTTGCCCGCCGCGGCGCATGGCCGTATCTGGAACCGGCCGGACCACCGGCGTGTTCCAGGAAGCTCCATGACCGATCGCACCATTCGCCCACTCATCATCATCGCCGCTTTCGGCGCGGCTTTGGCCATCGGCCTGCTGGCGATGCTATGGGCATTCGACGGCTTAAAGAACGTCGCCGCGCCGGCCTCGATCGGCGGTCCGTTTCAGCTGACCGACCAGAACGGCCAGACCGTCACCGAGAAGAACCTGCAAGGCAAACCGAGCCTCGTCTTCTTCGGCTTCACGCATTGCCCGGATATTTGCCCGACGGCTTTATTCGAGATGTCCGAGGTGCTGAAAGCGATGGGCAAGGATGCCGACAAGCTCAATGCCTATTTTGTGTCGGTCGACCCCGAACGCGATACGCCGGAGGCCATGAAGGCCTATCTCGGCAGCTTCGATCCGCGGCTCAAGGGCCTGACCGGCGATGTCGCCGCCGTGGCCAAGATGACGTCGAGCTACCGCGTCTATTCCAAGAAGGTGCCGATGAAGGACGGCGACTACACGATGGACCATACCGCGCTGATCTATCTGATGGATCGCAACGGCAAGTTCATCGCGCCGTTCAATCTGAAGCGCACGCCCGACGAAGCGGCGGCGGATCTGAAGCGGTTTCTGTGACGCGCGGTGCGTCGCGCGGGCTGTGTGGTGAGCCCATGTTCGGTCTTTTCCCAGCGATAGGGTTCGCGCAGCAACTGCCACAGCGCGCGCCATGTCGCGAGCGACAGGCAGGCCCAATAGACCGGCGTCAGCAACATGATCCAGCCGACGTCCAATCGCTTGCGTCGCGCCAGCCCGCATAGTCCGATCAGCACCGCCGCCGACAAGCTGCCGGCGAGGGCCG
>JAQGJY010000335.1 GCA_028290325.1 Tardiphaga sp. | reverse complement strand
TTGCCGGGATTGAGCAGACCGTCTTTGTCGAACGCGCATTTCAACCGCTGCTGCTGTGCCAGATCCGTCTCCGTGAACATCTCCGGCATCAAATCGCGCTTCTCGATGCCGACGCCGTGCTCGCCGGTCAGCACGCCGCCGAGCTCGACGCAGCAGCGCAGAATGTCCGCGCCGAAGGCCTCGGCCTTGTCGGTATCGCCCGGCTTGTTGGCGTCGTACAGAATCAGCGGATGCAGATTGCCGTCGCCGGCATGAAACACGTTGGCGACACCGAGCCCATATTGCACCGAGAGTTCGCTGATCCGCTTCAGCGCCGCCGGCAATTTGCCGCGCGGGATCGAGCCGTCCATGCACAGATAATCCGGCGAAATCCGCCCGACCGCCGGAAACGCCGCCTTGCGGCCGGCCCAGAACAGCAGACGCTCGGCTTCCGACGTCGAGATCTGGCACGTCGTCGAACCGCACGACAACGCGATCGTCTCGACGCGCCGGATCAGTTCATCGACCTCGATCGAAGGACCATCCAGCTCGATGATGAGCAGCGCCTCGACGTCGAGCGGATAGCCGGCATGCACGAAGGCCTCGGCGGCGTGGATCGCCGGCCTGTCCATCATTTCCATGCCGCCGGGAATGATGCCCGCGCCGATGATCTGCGCGACGCATTCGCCGGCCTTCTCGACCTCCGCGAAGCCGACCATCAACGCCCGCGCGGTCTCCGGCTTTTGCAGAATGCGGACGGTGACTTCGGTAATGACCCCGAGCAGCCCTTCCGAGCCGGTGATGATGCCCATGAGGTCGTAACCGCCCGGCTCCGCCGCCTTGCCGCCGATGCGGAGGATCTCGCCGGACATCAGCACGATCTCGCAGCCGAGCAGGTTGTTGGTCGTCATGCCGTATTTCAGGCAATGCACGCCGCCGCTGTTCTCGGCGACATTGCCGCCGATCGAACAGGCGATCTGCGACGACGGATCGGGCGCGTAATAGAAACCCGCATGGGCGACGGCCTGACTGATCGCCAGATTGGTGACGCCCGGTTCGACGACCACGGCGCGGTTGTCGAAATCGATCTCGCGGATCCGCTTGAATTTGCCGAGACCCAGCAACACCGCGTCTTCAAGGGGCAGCGCGCCGCCGGACAGCGACGTGCCACTGCCGCGCGGCACCACCTTGATGCCTTGCTCGCCGCAATATTTCAGCACTTTCGCGACCTGTTCGGTGGTGTCCGGTAACACCACCACCATCGGCGGCTGACGATAGGCCATCAGCCCATCGGACTCGTAAGGCATCATTTCGGCGGCGCTGTCGATCACGCCCTCGCCCGGCACGATCGCGCGCAACGCGCTGACGATGGAGTCGCGCCGCGCCAGGACGGACTTGTCGGACGGCGGCATCAGAATGGACATGCGGAACCCGTTTCGTTGCGGCTTTTCATTCACGTTGTGAGTAGATCAGGCGCTGGACTCTTGTACATCCCGCGCGGCCTGTGCGACATAGTTTTGAACCATTCAAAGCAGGATAAAACAGGTAGGACCGATGAAAATTATAATTCTGAGCGGACTTTTTCTGGCGACCGCGATCGGCGCCGCTTCGGCCCAGGATGTCGCCGCCGGCAAAAGCTCATTCGCCAAATGCATGGCCTGCCACGCGATCGGCGAAGGCGCGAAAAACAAGGTCGGCCCGGAGCTGAACGGGCTCAACGGTCGCAAGTCGGGCAGCGTCGCGGGCTATGCTTATTCCGAGGCCAACAAGAGTTCGGGCCTGACCTGGGACGAGGCGACGTTCAAGGACTACATCAAGGATCCGAAGGCCAAGATCCCCGGCACCAAGATGGCTTTCGCCGGCATCAAGCGCGAGCAGGAGATCAACGACCTCTGGGCGTTCCTGGCGCAATACGATGCCGAAGGGAAAGTGAAGTAGGCGACTGCCGCCCGTCCCCGCGAAGCGGCGATCCAGCTCTGAAAAACTGGGTTCCGCTTGCGCGGGAATGAGCAGAGAAAAAACTACGCCCCGACCAGCGCCCGCGCCGGCATCACGGCCTGCACGACAAGCCCACGCGCCCGCGCATCCATGACGCCGACGGCGCGCAGCGCCAGCAGCGTCACCGTCTGCACGGCATCGCGCAATCGCGCGGGATCGTCGAGGTTCTCGGGCGCCAGCGGCCCGATCAGCGACTCATGCAGCGCGCCGAGCAGCGCCGTCGCCGCCAGCGCGGTATCCTGCGCCGGCAGGTGCCCGGCCCGCACCGCCGCGCCGATCCGCAATTCGATTTCGCCCGCGATCTCGCGTCGCGACATCAGCCGCGATTCCGTGACGTCGACATCGACCGGCTCGGCCAGAATGCCCCAATGCAATTTGCGATGCGACACCACATGCACCGCCACCGTGGTGACGGCGGCGGCCAGTGCCGAGGACGGCCCCGGCGCGGCATCGGCAGCGCGGCGGATCGCGGCGAGTTCGTCGCGCGAAACATCCGCGATCAGTTCGGAAATCAGATCCGCCTTGGATGGAAAGTAACGGTACACCGTTCCCGCCGCGACATTGGCCCGGGTCGCGACTGGCGCGATCTGCACCGCCGCCATGCCGCCTTCGGACGCCGCGTCGCGGGCCGCCCGCAGGATGGCGCTGCGCCGCGCGGCGAGGCGTTTCACGACCTGATGGGTCCGTCGATAGACCATGCGTTTCGTCCCGGCGTGGCCCGGCCGGACGGCCGAAAACCATGCATGTGCAATGTTTTGAGCCGCCGTGGCCGGCCGCCGGGAAAGAGTGAACACCAGTTCAAGCAGGCTGGCAAGCCTCTTCGGCTGCTGAGATAGTCGCTCCGCTCATCCGCTGAATCCGGCCGCCCGCGCGAGCGCCGCCACCACCATGCCCGTCATAACCGCGATGAAATCGTTGCGGCGGATGATCGTGACCACCATCGCCGCGCCGATCGCGAACATCACCACCAGCCCGCCATTGACCGCCACCGGCAGCGCCGCCGCGACGATGATCGAGCCCGGCAGCGCGTCGAGCATCCGCCGCACGCGCGGCGTCACGTTGACATAGCCCATCAGCCAATAGCCGCCGAGCCGCGACGCGACGGTCACGGCGGTCATCACGGCGAAGGCGATCATCACGTCGCCGCGAAGCCAGTCGGTCATGCTGCTGTTGTCCCGGCAGGCGCCGGCTCGTCGATGAACGCCGCGCTGATCGCGCCGCTCAGCGCGCCGGCGATGATGAACCACCAGCCCGGCACGAGATAATGAACCGCGAGCGCGACGCCGCCGGACACCAGCCACGGGATCGCGCGGCGCGGACCTTTCCAGGCCGGCACCAGCATCGCCGCATAGAATGCCGGCATCACCAGATCGACGCCGTATTTTTTCGGATCGGTCAGTTGTTCGGCGAGCAGATAACCGGGAATCGCCGCCACCGCCCACAGCAGATAAAGCACCAGCGCGCCGGCGAGATAGAACATCGCGTTCGCCCCGCCATGCTCGCGATAGCGCATCGCCGCGAGCCAGCCGCCATCCGTGACGAACAGCATCGCCGGATAGGCCTGCCAGGACGGCAGCGAGCCGAACCATGGCCGCAGCGTCGCCGTCATCAGCGCGAAGCGGATGTTGACCGTCATCGTCAGCAGCGCCAGCGTCGCGATGGAGCCCGGCGTCAGCAAATCCGGCCAGCTCTGCACGGCCACGAATTGCGACAGCCCGCCATAGACGAACACCATCATCAGCTGCACTTCGGCGAGGCTGAAGTTCTTCTGCGCACACAACGCGCCGAACGCCATGCCGAAGGCCAGCGTGCCCGGCAGCATCGGCCCGATCGCGACAATGCCGGGCCTGATCGCGGCGCGCGACCAGTAAGCGGGGGCTTTGTTGATATGCGTCGTCATCGGCTTTGACTGCGGGTCGGCAGCGGTCAGGTCAAGCGGGTCACGGTTCATGGGCGCCATGCAACGCGCGCTCGGGACCGAGACGACCCGCGGCGCTTTCAGCGCGTGACCTGGGGTCGCGCGCGCGGACGACTCGCGCGACATCGAGCGAGGCCTCACAAGCCGGCGAGCCGCCGCGCCAAAGCCTCCGACAACCCCCCACTGTCTGTCATTGGCGCAAGCCCCCGCCGAGGCGCGCCCGCTCGCGCCGCCGCGATGACGGCATGCGTGCCCGCCTCAACCGCGCAGATCACCGGCACGCTGACCTCGGGCTGGATCCGGGCTGCCAGACCGGCCAGCGCCGCGCCGCCGAGGATCACCACAGCCGCGTTGTCGTCGCGCGCGCAGATCGCACAGGCCGCCGCCAGATCGGCCAATGCCGCCTCCGGATTCTGCGCGATCTGGCCGCCGGTCGGCGCGATCGTGCGCACCGACGCGAGCCGATCGCCGAGCCCGATCATCGCCACGAATTCCTCCAGCATCGGCTTCCACAACGCGCCGCCGGTGACGATGG
>JAQGJY010000317.1 GCA_028290325.1 Tardiphaga sp. | reverse complement strand
CGGAAGACCTCAAGCGCATCGGCGATCCGTTTTTCCAGGCCGGCAAGACCTATCAGCGCCGCCACGAAGGCACCGGGCTTGGCCTCTCGATTGTCAAAAGCCTTGTTGGATTGCACGGCGGCGATATGACCGTGGAGAGCCGTCTCGATGAAGGCACGACGATCACCATCGCGCTGCCGGTCGAGTGCGCGCCGCGCAACTCCGGCGGCAACATTGCTACCTTGATCCCGGCGCCGCGCGCCATCGACACCACTCAAGCGAACCAGGTGAAGAAGAGTGCCTAAAGCGATGTCTGATGAGTCCGACCGGCCGCGCCGTCGCGGCAAGGCTGCCAGCAAGGGTGCCGTCGCCATCGATCCGCCCGCCGAGCGCGGGTTGTTGCTGCGCGCGTTGCTCTACAGCCCGAAGGATCTGGTCGCGGGACTGATCGCCTTCGCGGCGGTCAGCGCGATCATTTCGAACGCGCTGTTCATGCAGGCCGGGCGGCATCCTTCGCCGATGTTCGGCTCCACGGTGGTGATGCCATTGTCGTCGCAGCCGGTGGTCAATCCGCTGCCGCGTCCGCGTCCGCTCGATGCGGCAGCGCGGTCACCGGCGCTGGATTCGAGCCTGTTCGAGAACAAGCCCGTGGAGACGAAGCCGCGCGTCGAGCCGCCGGCGAAGGCTGCCAGCGCGTCGCCGCGTGCGCCGGCCGCCGCCCCGGTTGCGGTGCTCGATCCGGTGGGGGATCTCATCACCTCGACGCGGCGTGTGTCGGCGGTGCAGCGCGCGCTCACCGAATATGGCTACGGCCAGTTGAAGACGACCGGCAATATCGGCCCGGAAACCCAGGCGGCCATCCAGAAGTTCGAGCGCGAGCGCAAGCTGCCGGTGACCGGCCAGATGTCGGAACGCCTGGTGCGGGAACTGTCGGCGATGACCGGCCGTCCGATCGAGTAGTCGTCGGATCGCAATGACGATTTGGGCGCTCGGCTGGCGCTCAACTCCGCCAGCGTTTATCCTGCCGCCATGAGATTGAAATCAGCCATTTGGGTGGCGGCCTATCTGCGCCGCTGCCAGAGCGAGGGCGTGTTCGGCGCGGTGCGCAAGCGCGGCGCCGAAGAGGCCGGCGCCGTGTTCGTCAAGCTCGCGCTGCTCGACGGCAACGCGATGCTCTATGCGCCCGCGCCGATGTCGTTCTACGAGGACTCGCGGCCCGAGGAGCGGGTGTTCGCGGCGTCGCCACCGCAGCCGGTCGCCGAACAGGCAATCGAGGAACGCCTCGCGCGCGAGCTCAAATTCGATCCCGATGCCTGGATCGTCGAGATCGAGGACAAAGCCGGCCGGCATTTTCTCGAGGTCGCGCGCGGGTAGGTCCGCGCTGACGACCCTAGTGACCTGTCGAAAATTTCTGACCGGGCAATGCGTGGCCTTGCTGAACCGCCGGCCGCGCCTGCGTCGTCGAACGCGGGCGCGAACGCTCGTCGTCGTACAGCGACGGTTTGTATTTCGCGCGCGTCGCCGCCAGCGTCGCGCCGCGCCACGCAGCCAGCATGATGAGCGCCGCGCGGGAGCGCAGCACATCGTAAAATCGTGACAGCCGATAGACGTTGTCGACCGACGATCCGAACACCGGATCAAGGAACATCAACACGCGCTGAAAGATTTCGGCGGGCATGCCGAGGGCCTTCAGCGCGCAAGCGAGCGGTTCGCGACCGGGATCGGCGACGATCTGGGCGGTGATCGCGGACGGCAGCATCAACGCGCTGCCGAGTTCGGCCGTGAAGGCCTCGACATCGGCGGCGAAGGCTGCGGCTTCGAGCACCTTGATGGCATCGGCGGCGCGCGCCTCCGCGATCCGCGCCGACGGCTTCAAGGGCGTGGCGAGAAGATTGGCGAGGATCTGGCCGCGCTCGCTGCGACCGGCGGCGAAGAACATCGCGGCGATATCGGCGGCGTCTTTCGGCTGCATCGCCAGCTGCGACGCCGCGCGCAATTGCGCCTCGGTCGGCGGCCGCGAGACGGTCGGCGCGGTCGGTGCGGCGACGAGATCGGCCCGCGGCATCGGCGCATTCGGCTGCGCGGGCCGCAACGACAGTTGCGTCAGGATCGCCTGCGGCGTGTGCGGATAGATCGACAGCCGGGCGCGGACGGCGGCGCGCGTCGCGTCATCGACGGCGTCGATCAGCCGCGACGCCAGTTCGACGAATTGCTGTTCCTCGTCGGCGGTGTGCGCGCTCGCCTGGACATACAGGTCGGTAAGAACGCGCAGCAATGTCGGGCGGACGTCGACGCCTTCGCGGCGCGACAACCTCATCAGCCCGTCAAAGCCTGGAAACGCGGAAGATGTGCTCATGATGTCCGGAATACGCAGCAGCCGAGGGAGGTTTGAAGGCGAAGCCCGACACTAGGCGCGTCCTTTTAATGCGCCGTTAAGGACAACAACCGCTGAAGAAATTCCGTCGGATACGACGATCGCCCGATCGCCGGCCGCGCCATTAAGACGGCATTAACCACGCCTGTATTTAGTTGGCGCTGCGCCGGAGCTGATGAACACAGCGGCGCGGAGAGACGATCATGGGCACTATCATCGCATTCCCGACCGCGACCACGGCGTCACGACAGGGCTCCGTGGCAGCGCCGCGCGCCGGAATGGGGCAGGTGGTGATCCTTCCCGTGGTTCGCATCGAACGGCAGGTCGAGGACACCAGCGGCGGCAGCGGACCGGAAGAGGGCGCGGCTCCCGGCCGGCGCCGCAAGCGCCGCGCGCGCTCGTAACGATCACGACGATGACGATGCGCCCGCTCATCACGCTGGCGCTGCTGATGACTGTCATGCTTGGCGGTTGCGCCAGCGGCGATTTCGGCCGCGTCCGCCGCGAGGCCAAAAGCGACGACATGCATCGCTGGATCGGCGCGGAGGCCACCGGCAGCGTCGGCCTCGCCGCCTCGCAATTTCAGCTCACCGATAAAGAACGCCTGCTGCGCGACGCGGCCTATCCGTTGATCGAGCCGCCGCGCTCGCGTCCGGCGTGGAAGACCGTGTTCGGCGAGTACCAGCCGCTGCCGTCGCCGTGGCGGCGCGCGGTCGCGTTCGATCGAACCGCCTATGGCCGGATGCTGATCGACGAGCCACATCGCTCACATACGTCGCGTTACACGGTGTTGATGGACGACGTGCGCAACGATCTCGTGCAGTTCGATCCGTTCTTCGCCGCCGCCGAGCGCGTGCTCGAACTCGACAGGAAACGCAACGAGGCTTTGAAAATCGTTTCCGAACTGTCGTCGGCCGAACGCGCCGACGCGATCGCGCGAATGGAAGAGAACGTGCTGATCGTGCAGTGGGTGCAGCAATGCCTGCAACGCCGCGTCGCGTCCTATCGCTGGGCGCTGGAGCGATTGGTGATCCATGCGCCGGACGGCATCGCCGCCAATGCCGACATGCTGATCGGCGAACTCGCCGCGCGCGCGGACCATCCGCCGGTGCTGAGTCAGCCTGTTGTTGGGCGCGCGGTGGTGTCGAAGGGCTAGGTTCTGTCTCCCTCTCCTCGAGTCAGCGCTTGCATCGCGTGGTGGGAGAGCGCGAACAGCTGTTGCGCGTCAGACATCATAACCGCGACGGAATGCGGATCTCTACCGCTTGGCTTGCGGTACCGGCGCATCCGTCTGCACCTTGCAACTCGCGGCGGAAAGCGACGTCTGCGCCTGCGTCATCAGGCCGGGCTCGGGGGCGAGCGCCTTCAGCACGATCAGGCCCGTCGCGGTCGGGGAATCGATGATCAGCCGGTCGGCGGCGGTGACGTCTTCCTCTTCCGGCAGCGCGTCGTGTTGCGCCTCGGTCATCAACGTCAGTTCGATGACGCGGCGGCCGGCGGAGCGATCGTTGATCGCGTAATAGGCGACGTTGCTGCGGGTATAGAACGACACCGACGTATAGGCCTGACTGACCGGCACCGTCAGCTTGATCGGGCCGCTGCCGAGATCGTAACGGCACACCGCGAGCGCGAAGGCCGGGTCCATGAATGGCATCGGTTCGTTAGCGGGCTCGGCCAGCGGCAGCGGCGTCACGGTGTTGAGGGCGGTCATGCGCGACAGCCGCGAGTAGGCGTCCTGCGACGCGATGCGCGGCAGGGCCAGCACGCTGACCAGATGCACGACGCCGCCCAGCAGAATGCCGGCGACCAGCGCGAACAGAACGCGGATCATGGGCAGCCCACCGTTGCGATCGCCGGCATCGGCGCATCGCGCTGGGTGCGCGTGGCGACGCCGACCGGGGTATCGTACAGCCGCAGCATCAACACGTAGCGATCGAGCGCGCCGGTCGGCAGCCAATTGCCGGCGCGGGCGCGCGACGCGACGTGGATTTCGAACGCGCCGTCGGAGCCGCGCACGATCTCCTGGCTGGTGAAGCCGTAGCGTTGCAGCGTATTGCCGACGAGGCGGCCCTTGGTGTCGTACAGGGTCAGCGTCCAGAACCGCGCCGCCGGCGTGACGCCGCGGACGACGACGTCGCAGCGCCCGTCGAGCGGCTTTTTGGCGTCGTCGGTGGTGGCGGTGAACGCGATGCCGTCGCCGGTGCCGATCGGCAGTTCACCGCTGCGCGCGATCAGGGCGCGCGCATAGGGATCGATCTCGTTGGTGCCGCTGCGCGGCCGCGCGGTCCACGACCCGATCGTCAACGTGCCGAGTTCGGTGCCGCGCGTCGCGGTCATCCATGTCGTGCCGAGCCCGACGGCGGTCGCCGTCATCAGGGCGAGGAGGGCGAGAAAGATCAGGTGCATGGGGTGGCCGATGATGCCTGGATCGTCAAGCCGGACTCGAAGCTTACAAGTCCTGCTTGCCTCTCCGCGTCGGGGAGAGGTCGGATCGGCGGCGGATTGACGCGAAGCGTTCTGCGCAACCGCGATGCGGGTGAGAGGGGATCGTGCGGTCGATGGGCTACGGCCCCCTCAAGCCCGCGCTCTCCCCAGCGGGGAGAGCGAGCGCGCTGCCGATGACGACAAGCCGCAGATGAGCTCGATCCATTGGTCAGAAGTTCGCTCATCGCCGTCCGCGTCACTTCTTCTGCGGCGCGGGCGCGGGCGCGGGCACGGGCGCGCCGGGGACCGCTGACGCGAAGCTGTCGGGAAAAGCCAGCGCGCTCGACGACGACGACTTCGGCGCCGGGCCGACAGGCGCCGGGTCGGCCCCGGAGGTTTTGCCGGACGACTTGCTGGCTTCGTCGAGCATTTTCTCGACGCGCACCAGAATATCCGCGCCGCGCCGCGTCAGGATCGGCGGCGGGCCGGGCTGCACCTCCGGTGCGTTCGACGCCACGGCGGCGGGCGCGGTCGCGGATTTCGGCGCCGGTGTGATGCCGGGCACGTCCTTGATCTCGATGCCCTGATGCGCGACCGCCATGATGTCGTGCCAGGTCTGCGCCGGCAGCGAGCCGCCGGTCATGCGGTTGGTCGGCGAGTAATCGTCGTTGCCGTACCACACCGCGCAACTGAAATTGCCCGTGTAGCCGACGAACCACGCATCGCGATACGCATTGGTCGTCCCGGTTTTGCCGGCGGTCGGGATGCCGTCGAGCGCGGCGCGGCGCGCGGTGCCTTCCGAGACGACGTGGCTCATCATGCCAGCCATATCGGCGGCGACCGAGGCCGGGATCGCCTGCAACGGCGGCTTGCCGTCGCGATCGAAACGCCAGACCAGATCGCCCGCGCCGGTGCGCACTTCGAGCACCGCGTGCGGCGTGTTGGATTTGCCCTTGTTCGGGAAGGTCGCATAGGCGACGGCGTGCTCGAGCACGGTGACTTCGGTCGAGCCGATCGGCAGCGACGGCGTATCCAGCAGCGGCGCCTTGATGCCGAAGCGGCGCGCGACCTCGATGATCTTGGCGCGGCCGGCTTTCGGGCCGGCTCTGCCGCCCATCGCGATCGAGAGCTTCACCGGCACGACGTTGATCGAGCGCGTGATCGCCTGCGTCAGCGTGACGTTGCCTGAATAAGAGTGGCCGTAATTTTGCGGGCACCAATTGCCGATGCAGACCGGGCCGTCGAGCACGATGGAGGTCGGCTTGTAGCCGTTCAGCAACGCGGTCGTATAGACGTAAGGCTTGAATGACGAACCGGGCTGCCGCATCGCATCGGTGGCGCGGTTGAACTGGCTGGCGCCGTAATCGCGGCCGCCGACCATGGCGCGCACGCCGCCGTCGAGATCGGACACCACGGTCGCCGCCTGGGTCGCGTGATAGTCGCGGCCGAACTGGCGCAACTGGTTTTCGACCGCGCTTTCGGCCGCGCGCTGCACGGTCATGTCGATCGTGGTGCGGACGACGAAGACCCGCTCCGAATAGGATTTCGGAAACGTATCGACCAGCTTGCGCATCTCGTCGAAGGCCCAGTCGAGGTAGTAATTCGGCGAGACTTCCTCGCGCCGGTCGATGGCGATGGCGGGATTGCGCCGCGCGCCGAACACCTGACCTTCGGTCATGAAGCCGGCATCGACCAGATTGTCGAGCACGACGTTGGCGCGGGCGCGGGCGGCGGGCAGGTTGATGTGCGGCGCGTATTTCGTCGGCGCCTTGAACAAGCCGGCCAGCATGGCGGCTTCGGCGAGCGTCACATCGCGCGCGGATTTGTTGAAGTAGAAATGCGCCGCGCCATCGACGCCGAAGGTGCCGCCGCCCATATAGGCGCGGTCGAGATACAGCTTGAGGATTTCGTTCTTGGTCAGGCGCGTTTCCAGCCAGATCGCGAGGAAGGCTTCGTTGACCTTGCGCTCGATGGTGCGCTCGTTCGACAGGAACAGGTTCTTGGCGAGCTGTTGCGTGATCGACGAGCCGCCCTGGCGGACGCCTCCGGCTTGCGCGTTGGTGACCAGCGCGCGCGCGGTGCCGGCGATGTCGATGCCGAAATGATCGTAGAAGCGGCGGTCTTCGGTCGCCAGCGTCGCCTTGATCAGATTGTCCGGGAAATCCTCCAGCGGGATCGAGTCGTTGTGCTTGATGCCGCGCGAGCCGATCGGATTGCCGTAGCGATCGAGGAACGACACCGCGAGATCGGATTTCTTCAGCCAGTCGTCGTCGGCGGTTTCACGAAACGCGGATTGCGCGAGGACCAGCAACAGCACCAGCCCGCCGAGCCCGAACGTCGCCATTTCCGACAACGGCTCGATGATGACCCAGCGTTTCCAGCGGCCGACATGGAAACGGTCCATGAAGGTCGAGAACCGCTCATAGGCCTCGCGCGTGCCCTTGCCCGACGAGAACATCGCGAAATCGATGCGCGCGTCGAGATCCAGCAAAAGATGCCGGATCTTGGTCTTCCAGTCGGGTGGGTTGTTGTCTGGCACCGGAGCCCTTGATCGCTGACCGTTCGGCGTGTCGGGGCAGGTCGGCCGCGACGTAGCCTTCACTTGGTGTGATTTGGTATGACTTGGCGTAGGCTGATTTTATCGAACCGTTGCAAGGCCGTTTTGCGACCGCCGCAGGCGGCCTTGCGGATTAAGCCATCTTCTAGCCGAGCAGGCGGTCAAAACCAATGGTTTCGCGACGCTTGCGCTGGCGCGTCCCGATGGCCTAACAGGACGTTTCCGCGAACCGGACGGACCCCTAGACGGCATGACCAAGCCTCCCGCCAAACCCTCGCCGCAGGAGGGAATGTTCTGGAAAACCAAAACGTTGGAAGAGATGTCCAGCGATGAGTGGGAAAGCCTGTGTGACGGCTGCGCGCGCTGCTGCCTGAATAAGCTGGAAGACGAGGATACCGGGAAGATCTATTTCACCCATGTCTCGTGCCGGCTGCTGGACGCCGGCCTGTGCGGTTGCAAGGACTATCCGAACCGCTCGGCGCAAGTTCCCGATTGCGTGCGGCTGACGCCGGACAATGTGCGGACGCTGACCTGGCTGCCGCCGAGCTGCGGCTACAAGCTCGCCGCCGAGGGCCGCGATCTTTATTGGTGGCACCCGCTGATGTCGGGCGATCCGAACAGCGTGCACGAGGCCGGCGTGTCGGTGCGCGGACGCGTGTTCGGCAGCGAGGCCGATATCCCGGACGACGAGCTGCAGGATCATCTGGTGCGATGGCCGGTGCTGCTGCCGAAACGCGCGAAGATGAAGCCCCGGCCAGGTTGAGATCGGCGTCCCCGACGCGGAGCGGACGCCGCGGTTGGTGTCGCTTCACGACGCCGTGCGACCATGTTTTGCATTGCGCGGGCTAGTTCCGCGATGCGCCCGGATACGATCTCCGTGACATGGGACGCACCCATGCGCGCGGGCGGCTGGGCAGGGTGGCGCGGCGCGCCTAGATTAAACGAGTCCAATTCAAAGACATGAGCGCAGCCCCCAAGGCGCCGCGCCAAATTCTCTCATCCGCCGAATGTCTTTCCGCATGAACAAAATCGACCGCCCCAGCCAGCAGACCGGCACGTCGTCCGTTGTGCCAATGTCAGATGCCGTCGTCGGCGACCTCGCGCACCATCAGGCCCCGCCCGCGAAGCCGCCGCTGACGCCGAGCGAAGTCCGGACGATTCTGATTTCGCTGATGCTGACGATGTTCCTCGCCGCACTGGACCAGACCATCGTGGCGACCGCCTTGCCGACGATCGGCCGCCAGTTCGGCGACGCCGCCAATTTGTCGTGGATCATCACCGCGTATTTGCTGGCCTCGACGGCGGTCGCGCCGGTGTTCGGCACGCTGAGCGATATCTATGGTCGCCGCGTCACGATCATCGTCGCGCTGAGTCTGTTCGTCGCGGGATCGGCGCTCTGCGCCATCGCGCCGAACATGCAGGTGCTGATCGCGGCCAGACTGCTGCAAGGCCTCGGCGGCGGCGGCATTCTGCCGATCGTGCAGACGGTGATTTCGGACGTGGTGTCGCCGCGCGAACGCGGCCAGTACCAGGCCTATTTCAGCGGCGTCTGGGTCGCGGCCGGCATCGGTGGGCCGGTTCTCGGCGGGGTGTTCGCCGAACATCTGCACTGGTCGATGATCTTCTGGATCAACATTCCGCTCGGCATCGCCGCGCTGGCGCTGCTGCTGCCGAACATGGCCAAGATTCCGACGTTCCATAAGAAGCGCAAGGTCGACTGGCTCGGCGGCGTCCTGCTGATGGCCTCGGCCGTTGTCATCATGCTGGTGCTGACCTGGGGCGGCATCCGTTATGCGTGGCTGTCGCCGATCATTCTGGCGATGTGTGGCGCGGCCGTGGCGCTGGCGGCCGCCTTCGTCTGGCATGCGACACACACCGACGAACCGTTTCTGCCGATCCCGCTGATGGGCGGCCCGGTCGTGCCTTATGCGATGGCCGCCGGCGGATGTGCCGTCGGCGCGATGCTGGCGCTGACGGTTCACATGCCGCTGTATTACGAGGCGGTCTATCATCTCACCGCGAGCGAAGCCGGGCTGGCGCTGATTCCGCTGGTCGCGGTGTCGGTGCCCGGCGCGGCGATCGCCGGTCGCGCGATGGCGCATATGGTGCATTACAAGCGCGTCGCGATCGTCGGCACATCCTGCTCGGCGGCGATGGGTCTGGTTATGGCCTTCGCGACGCCGATGCCACTCTGGGCGCTGCTCGGCGTGCTGTCGCTGTTCGCGCTCGGCCTCGGCACGACGTTTCCCGTGAGCGTGGTCTCGATTCAGAACGCGGTGGCGCGCGCGCAAGTTGGCACCGCCACCGGCGCGATGAACTTCTTCCGCGCTCTGATGGCGTCGTTCTTGGTCGGGGCGTTCACGACAATCCTGATGATCGCTCTCGGTTTGCAATTGGCGGGCGGCGAAGCA
>JAQGJY010000301.1 GCA_028290325.1 Tardiphaga sp. | reverse complement strand
GCCCGTCCGAGCAACGATCGCAACCGCCATCGCCGTCCGGATTTCCGCAAGCCGCGCAGCGATGCGCCCGCCGAGGCCAATGCCGCGCCGCGTGCCGCCGGCGAGGCGGCGCCGGATCGACCGCAGGGCAACCGTCCGCCGCGCGAGGCTTTCAAAGGACCGCGCGACAACAATCGCGATGGGGCCAAGGGCGGTGATCGCTTCAAGGGCAAGCCGCAAGGCGATCGCGATAAGTTCAAGGGCCGGGGTGATCGCGACGGCCGTCGTGACGATCGCGGGGGTGGCGCGGCCTTGCGGCAATACGCATCGAGCGCGCCACCGCAGCGCGAGCGGGACCGGCCGGCCGATCCGAATTCGCCTTTCGCCAAGCTCGCCGCCTTGAAGGAGCAGTTGGCGTCAGGTCGCAAGGATCACTGACGATCCGTGCAGCGCGAGCCACCATCGCAACGCCAGCGCCTCGATAAATGGCTATGGCATGCGCGCGTCGTGAAGGCGCGCAGCGCCGCCGCCGCGCTTGTCGAGAGCGGCCATGTCCGCCTCAACAGCGCCCGCCAGAAGTCTCCCGGCCACGGCGTCAAGATCGGTGACGTGCTGACCATCGCGCTCGATCGCACCGTGCGCGTGATGAGGATCACCGGCTTCGCCGAGCGACGTGGCGATGCCGTTGCGGCGCGGCTTCTCTACGAGGACTTGCAGGCGACGCGCGATGCTTGAATGGCGGTCCTGAACAGCAAAGCCATCCCTTGCGGCTGCGTAACACCTGCGCTACGCACACATGGAATCGACGTGCGCCACGCGCGTATGGAAATGCGCGCTCTGCGCTTGCGGAAACTATCGTTCGGAGTCTTGGATGACTTACGTCGTCACTGAAGCGTGCATCAAGTGCAAATACACCGACTGCGTCGAAGTGTGTCCGGTGGACTGCTTCTACGAGGGCGACAACATGCTCGTCATTCATCCTGACGAATGCATCGACTGCGGCGTGTGCGAACCGGAATGCCCGGCCGACGCGATCAAGCCGGACACCGAGCCGGGCCTCGAAAAGTGGCTCGAAGTGAACACCGAATACGCCAAGGTGTGGCCGAACATCACGCAGAAGAAAGAGGCGCCTGACGACGCCAAGGACTTCGACGGCATGGAAGGCAAGTTCGAGAAATTCTTCTCTCCGGCGCCCGGATCGGGTGATTGATCGCCATCTGGCGGCCATTCCCGATACGCTAAACCGACGCGCGTTTAACTCTAACCTCGCATCGCCCGGTAAAACCGGCCCAGCGGGGCTTAAATCATTGATTTTTGCGGAAAATGTGCTATTTTAGGCACATTCAATGAGCCGGACCTGCTGGTGCCCTCTCGAACGGCCCCTCGGGTTCCCGTCAAAACAATGTACAGGGGCGTGGCGGTTCCGCGCACAGGGCTGTGTCACAGAAAACCAGTAAAAAGAGTGCTCCCAAGGACAAGTCGTCCAAAGGTTCTAAGGCCGTCGCCGCGAAGCATGCCTCTGCAAATCGGCGTGCAACCAAAGCCGTTTCAAAGACTTCTCCTAAGGAGAAGTCGTCTCTTAAAGGCAAATCGCCTCTGAAAGATAAAGACGCGCTGAAGCGGGCGCGTCACTTGGTGATCTCCATGGCCGCCAAAAAAGCATCCGGCAAAGTCGCGGCAAGCAAACCGGCCGCTAAGACTTCGTCAGCTAAGATTGCAATCTCCAGGCCGTCGAAAGCGACATCGGCGGGCAAGTCCTCACAGAACAAAAGAAGTGTAATGCCCAGCAAGACTTCAAAAACGCCTACCAAGGTTTCGACTGAAAAGCCGGCCGCCGTCAAGGTCGCCCCCGCGAAGGTCGCCGCCGCCAAAGCTCCTGCTCCCAAAGCTGCCGCTCCGCAGGTCGTTGCGCCCAAAATCGCCGTGAAGGCGGCAGCGAAGGCCATCGAAACGCCGGTGACGAAGGTTGCGGTTGCGAAGCCCGAGGTGAAGGCGCCAGTGGCTGCGGCGAAGCCGGTTGCCGCCGCGCCGGTCGCAGCGGAGCCGAAGAAGGTGCTGACGCAGCGCCAGGGCTTCAAGACCAATGAATTCATCGTCTATCCCGCGCACGGTGTCGGCCAGATCCTGGCGATCGAAGAGCAGGAAATCGCCGGCGCGAAGCTGGAACTGTTCGTCATCAACTTCATGAAGGACAAGATGACGTTGCGGGTTCCCACCGCGAAGGTCGCCAATGTCGGCATGCGCAAGTTGTCCGAGCCCGCCTTGGTCAAGCGCGCGCTCGAGACACTGAAGGGCCGCGCCCGCATCAAGCGCACGATGTGGTCGCGTCGCGCGCAGGAATACGAAGCCAAGATCAATTCCGGCGACATCGTCGCGATCGCGGAAGTGGTCCGCGATCTGTTCCGGTCCGAGTCGCAGCCCGAGCAGTCCTACAGCGAACGCCAGCTCTATGAGGCGGCGCTGGACCGTTTGGCACGCGAGATCGCGGTGGTGCAGCACGTCACCGAGACCGAGGCGGTCAAGGAGATCGAAGGCCAGCTCGCCAAGAGCCCGCGCCGTGGTGCCAAGACCGAAGGGGCCGTCGAGGGCGATGCCGACGCGGAGTCCGACGACGATGCGGCGGTGGCCGACGAGGCCGCGTAAGCGCCGTCTGCCGATCGAAGTTTCCAAAAGCCCGGCGGCGACGCCGGGCTTTTGTTTTGAGAAAGCCATACATTGACATCGGCGGCCGCGGGTAACGCAGTATTCCGGGGCTTTCGGTTCAACCGCGAAGCCGCGGCGTCCGGATCCGTCCGCGCGGGATGACCGCGAGGGCGGCACGGCTGCGCCGGCGGGTCGCCAGCCTCAATCCACCACGATCTTTACCTTCTCGCGTGGCTTGACGGTGCTTTTCGCATCGAGCCCGTTGAGCACGCGGAAGCGGTCGATCGGGCGATCGACACCGGACATTTTCGCGGCCAGCAATTCGACGGTCTCGCCCGGCTTCACCGTCACGATCTTGATTCGCAGCGGACGTGCCGCCTGGATTTCCGTCAGCGTCAGCCGGCGAA
>JAQGJY010000259.1 GCA_028290325.1 Tardiphaga sp. | reverse complement strand
TTGCATCGCCGTATAATCAGCGAACGCACAGGAAATCGCATAGATCCATGGGTCGCCGGACAGAGCCGGTCCATCCGCTATCGTGCCGTATCGGGCGTCTGCCGTGCGCGCCGAGCCGAACGCATCGACGCTTTCGGCGTGCGCGAATGCACGCGCGGTGACGGATTGCTTTCTTGCCATAACCTCAGCGACGGTACTCGGGCGCATGTGATTTTCCGCTTCGATTGATGGTCTTTAGCAGAAATCGCTGTTTTTACGAAGATGCGCGCTCACCTGCAAAGCGTCATGGTCGAAGGCGATGGACAGTGGTCAGGTCAACTCCGCGCCCAATCCGCGCATCATCGGGATGAAATCCGGGAAGCTGGTGGCGATGAAGCTGGCGTCGTCGATGCCGACCGGCGCCTCCGCCGCGAGGCCCATCACCAGCGCGGACATCGCGATGCGGTGATCCATATGCGTCGCGACGAGGCCGCCGCCGGGCACCGACCCTGTGCCATGCACGATCATGTCGTCACCCGAGACTTCGACATTCACGCCGTTGACGCGCAGCATGGCGGCGGTCGCCTCCAACCGGTCGCTTTCCTTGACGCGCAATTCCTGCAAGCCGCGCATCGTCGTGGGGCCCTGCGCGAAGGCGGCGGCGACGGCGAGCACGAGATATTCGTCGATCATCGACGGCGCGCGTTCCGGCGGCACCTCGACGCCCTTTAACGTCGAAAAGCGGACGCGGAACGTCGCCATCGGCTCGCCGGCGTCGCCGCGCAGGTCGCTTTCCTCGATCGACGCCCCCATCTCGCGCAACGTCGTGAACAGGCCGGTCCGCAATGGATTGGTCATGATGTCGGTCAGGGTCACGTCGGAACCCGGCACGATCAGCGCCGCGACGATCGGGAACGCGGCCGAGGAGGGATCGGCCGGCACGACGACATCGGCGGCGTGCAGTTCCGGCTGGCCGGTCAGCGTGATGCGGCGGCCATGAACGCCGTCGCGCTCGGTCACGATCTCGGCGCCGAAATGCTTCAGCATCAGTTCGGTGTGGTCGCGGCTGGCCTCGCGCTCGATCACCACGGTGGTTCCGGGCGCCGCCAGTCCGGCCAGCAGCACGGCGGATTTGATCTGCGCGGAGGCGACCGGGGTGCGATATTGCATCGGAATCGGGTCGCGCGCGCCTTGCAAGGTCATCGGCAGGCGGCCGCCCTCGGCGCTCGCCGTGACCCGCGCGCCCATCAATTCCAGCGGATCGAGCACCCGGCGCATCGGCCGCGAGCGCAACGAGGCATCGCCGTCGAACACGGCGGTGATCGGGCATCCCGCGACCGCGCCCATCACCAGCCGGGCCCCGGTGCCGGAATTGCCGAAATCCAGCGGCGCGGCGGGCTCGGCGAAGCCAGCGACGCCGACGCCTTTGACCGACCAGGCGAAATCGCCGGTTCGGATCACGGTGGCCCCGAGCGCGCGCATCGCCTTGGCGGTATTCAGCACGTCCTCGCCTTCGAGCAGGCCGGTGATGTTGGTCTCGCCGACCGCCAGCGCGCCGAGAATCAGCGCGCGGTGCGAGATCGACTTGTCGCCAGGGACGCGAACGCGGCCGCTCAGGGCCCGGCTTTTGTGCGCCTGCATCGGCGCCAGCGCGGCGGACGGAGTGGATTGGGTCAAGATTGTGGTCCAAAATTGTGTTGTGGCGTGCGCGCGGCTGGTAACACGACGCCGCCCCAGCGTCACGCCGCATGCCGGTTGCGGCAATGCGCTATTGACACCAGCGTGGCAACTAGCCAAGTGAAGCACCGTTTTTCAAGTAGTCCCAAGTAGGACCAGGATCCACACGTGGCAAAATCCGAGCTCGGCACCAAACGCATTTGCCCGACGACTGGCAAGAAATTTTACGACCTCAACAAATCTCCGGTGATCTCGCCCTATACGGGCGAAGTCGTGCCGATTGCGCCGATCCCGCCGCCGCGCACCCGCGCGGATGCGGCCTCGCGCGCCGCCGCGGCCTCCGCCGCGGCTTCGGCCGAAGCGCCGGAGATGGCGGAAGCCGAAGAAGAGTTGGTGCCCCTCGAGGAAGCCGACGCCGAAGAGAACACCGGCAAGAAGGCCGCCGTGCTCGAATCGGAGGACGATATCGAGGACGACGTCACCATCGACGACGACGAAGATGATTCGACCTTCATC
Organism: Tardiphaga sp.; assembly: GCA_028290325.1. Lineage (GTDB taxonomy): Bacteria > Pseudomonadota > Alphaproteobacteria > Rhizobiales > Xanthobacteraceae > Tardiphaga. The sequence continues at coordinate 2,270 of JAQGJY010000259.1, read as the reverse complement.
GCCGACGAGGAAGAAGGCGACGACGACGTGACCGACATCATCGGTGATGTCGGCAGCGACGAGGACACTTGAGCTTCGTCGCAAACTGTGGTCTGAGATGCCGCGCGCTATCCACCAGCCAAGCGCGCGGTTAAAGCGAAACGTTACGGGGCCATAGCTCAGCTGGGAGAGCGCTTGCATGGCATGCAAGAGGTCGGCGGTTCGATCCCGCCTGGCTCCACCAGCCTTCGCTTGCTTCGCAAGCTACGGCTAGGCAAGCCTTGGACTGCTTCAATGGAGCGAAGCAAGCGAAGGCTGCCCCGTCGAAGCCCGCAGGGCGTAGACGGGCGGTTAAGTTCATCATGCTTTCGCAAGCTACGGCTAGGCAAGCCTTGGATTGCTTCAATGGAGCGAAGCAAGCGAAGGCTGCCCCGTCGAAGCCCGCAGGGCGTAGACGGGCCGACGAGGTTGATCCTGTTCTCGACTATGATGCAGAGCGTTTTGCGCGATGTCAGCACCGCGGCGTCATCTCATGAAATACGTCTACATTCTTGAAAGCCTTGACGGTGAACACTTCTATGTCGGTTTGACCGACGATCTTCGTGCGCGTCTTGCGAGGCATAATGCCGGCGAAGTGCCGCACACGTCTAAGTTTAGGCCATGGCGACTGAGGACCTATATTGCGTTCAGCGATGCGACGCAGGCTGTCGCATTCGAAAAGTACTTGAAGTCTGGATCCGGCCGCGCGTTCGCGAAGAAGCGGTTCTGACGCCCGGCGGCGGATTTGCGAAGACGCGCGTCTGATGATTTATGTGATGGCCGTCGTCAGCACCGTCGTCATCACCAGACGCAGCCCATAAGAAGCCCTTCATGACAACCGAACCCAGCTCTCCCTTCGGCGCCATTGCCGGCCTGCGCGTGATCGATCTGTCGCGCGTGCTCGGCGGTCCCTATTGCACGCAGATTCTCGCCGATCACGGCGCCGACGTCATCAAGGTCGAGCCGCCGGCCGGCGACGAGACCCGCGACTGGGGTCCGCCCTTCCACGACGACGACGCGGCGTATTTCATCGGCACCAACCGCAACAAGCGCTCCATCGGCCTCGACCTCGCGTCGGACGCCGGCCGCGTCGTGCTGATGAAAATGCTCGAAGACGCCGACGTGCTGATCGAGAATTTCAAGCCCGGCACGCTCGACAAATGGGGCATCGGCAACGACGTGATCCGCGCGAAGTTTCCCCGGCTGGTGCATTGCCGCATCTCCGGTTTCGGCGGCGACGGCCCGCATGGCGGCCATCCCGGCTACGACGCGATCATCCAGTCGATGGTCGGCATCATGGCCTCGACCGGATCGCAGGAGAGCGGCCCGACGCGGGTCGGCGTCGCCTTGGTCGATATGACGACCGGGCTCTATGCCTGCGTCGGCATCATGATGGCGCTGGCCGAGCGGGCGAAATCAGGCCTCGGCCAGTTCGTCGAGGCGACATTGTACGAGACCGGTCTGGCGATCATGCATCCGCACACCGCCAATTATTTCATGAATGGCGGCAAGCCGCCGGCGCTGACCGGCAACGAGCATCCGAACCTGGTGCCTTACGCGGTGTTCGCGGCACGCGACGGCAACATCTTCATGGGCGTCGGCAATGACGGCACCTTCCGCAAGCTCTGCAAGGAGCTCGGCAAACCGGAGATGGGCACCGATCCGCGCTATGCGCGCAACCGCGACCGCATCGCCAATCGCGATGCGTTGCGCGCCGAACTCGAGGCGATCCTGAGCCAGCACGACAGCGAGCCGTTATGTCGGCGTCTGCTCGCGGCGGGATTGCCCGCCGGACCGGTGCAGTCGATCGACAAGGCCTTGGCCAACCCGCACACCATCCACCGCGGCGATATCATCGAAAAGGACTGGTACAAGGGCGTCGCCTCGCCGATCCGCTTCGACCGCACCAAGGCCAGCCTGCGCCACGTGCCGCCGAAATTCAGCGAGCACGCGACCGAGATTCTCGACGGCTTCGGCTATTCGCAAAGCGAGATCGACGCGCTCGTCGCGGCCGGAACCGTGAGCGGCCCGGAGCGGAAAAGGTAGTCGGCTTTTCAAACGAAGGCAGCGCTCCTCCCCGCGAGCGGGAGAGGGGCCCTGCTTCCGGCGCGGCCATGCTTGCGTCGCATCAACGGAGCCCAGCCGCCCCCTCCTAATTTCCCGCTTCCCTTTGTCGCGGCTTCCCCCGTACCATCCACGCCGAGACAGTCATTCGCACGTCATCCAGCGCTGCTAACGCGCGCCAACGATGA
>JAQGJY010000234.1 GCA_028290325.1 Tardiphaga sp. | reverse complement strand
CGGCGACCACACGCGTGACGAGGCCGAGCGCGTGCGCTTCGCGCGCGGTCAGCACCGGCGACAACAGATAGAGTTCGCGGGCCCGCGCGCTGCCGAGCATGCGCGTCAGAAAATAGGTGCCGCCGTAGTCGCCGGACAATCCCACTTTCGCAAACGCCGTGGTGATCTTGGCGGATTCGGACGCGACGCGGAGATCGCAGGCCAGCGCCATCGACAGCCCCGCGCCGGCCGCCGCGCCATCGATCTGCGCCACCACCGGTTTCGGCATCTCGTGCAGGATGCGTGACACTTCCATGCCGCGTCGCAGATCCGTGCGCTTCACCTCGAGCGTCGGCGGCTCAGCATTGGCGGCCATCGACTTGACGTCGCCGCCGACGCAGAACGTGCCGCCGGCGCCTTTCAACAGCACCGCGCGAACGTCGTGATCCTCCGCCGCGCGACGCGCCGCCTCGACCAGCCCGCGCGTCATGTCCGGATTGAGCGCGTTGCGCCGGTCCGGGCGATTCATCGTGATGGTGAGAAGGCCGTTGTCGAGCGATTGCAGGACCATGTCGTTCATCGGTGCGTTTCCTGTTGTTGTTTTTGTTATGTGATTCGTCGTCATTGCGCGGCGTGCCGTTGGTCGCTTCGCGGAACGGCGGCGACGACGCAATCAGTCATTTTTTCCCGCAAGAACGAACTGGATTGCATCGCTCAGCCTGGCGTCGGCGGCAGCCGACATCGTGCTGGCTCGCAAGGATGACACTTACTTCTTGACCAGCGGGCACCGCGAGGCTGACAGCGGCTGAAAGGCCTCATCGCCCTTCACGGTGGCCAGCACCTTGTAGACGTCCAAGCGGCTCTTCGACTCGGCCGGCTTTTTCACCTCGAACAGATACATGTCGTGGACCATGCGTCCGTCTTCGCGAATCTTGCCGTTGGTCGCGAACATGTCGTTGATCGGCGTGTCCTTCATCAGCTTGATCACGGCGGCCGCGTCCGAGGTGCCGGCGGCCTTCACCGCGTTGAGATAATGCAGCGTCGCCGAATAGACCCCGGCCTGCGCCGAGGTGGGGACGCGCTTGGTGCGATCCATGAAGCGCTTGGAGAAAGCACGAGTCTGGTCGTTGAGGTCCCAATAAAACGCTTCGGCCAGCAACAGGCCCTGCGCCGTCTCAAGACCGACGCTGTCGATATCGCTAATGAACGCCAGCAGCGGCGACAACTTCTGGCCGCCCTTGCGCGTCAAGCCAAATTCAGCGGCCTGCTTGATCGCGGTGATGGTGTCGCCGCCGGCATTGGCCAGGCCGATGACCTTGGCGCCCGAGCTTTGCGCCTGCAACAGATAGGACGAGAAATCCGACGAATTCAGCGGATGCTTGACGCTGCCGAGCACCTTGCCGCCGGATTTCGTCACGACCGACGTGGTGTCCTTCTCGAGATCCTGACCGAAGGCGTAATCGGCGGTCAGGAAGAACCAGGTATCGAGGCCCTGCTTCACGGTCGCGAGGCCGGTGACGTTGGCCTGGGCGAACGTATCGAACACATAATGCACGGTGTAGGGGCCGCAGGCCTCGTTGCTGAGGCGGATCGATCCGGGACCGTTGAAGACGATGATTTTGTTGCGCGCGCGCGCGATCTCGCTCGCAGCCAGAGCGGTCGCGGACGCCGCGACGTCGAGGATTGCTTCGACCCCCTGATTGTCGAGCATGTCGCGCGCGATGTTGGCGGAGTTGTCGGCCTTGTTGAGATGATCCGCCGCGATGATCTGAATTTTGCGCCCGAGCACTTCGCCGCCGAAATCCTCGGCCGCCATTTTCGCCGCCGTTTCGCTGCCGGGTCCGGTGATGTCGGCGTAGAGGCCGGACATGTCGAGAATATAGCCGAGCTTGTAAGGTGGCTTGGTCTGCGCGATGGCCGAGGTGGCGGTGATCGCCAGAACCGACGCGAGCAAACCGGATACGAAATGCTTCACCAAAACCTCCCTGAGGACTCTTCGCATTCGCTAATGACGATGCGTGATGTTGACCATGATCATGCCGGAACGGTTGCGCAGCGGCAAGGCGAGAGAACCGCGCCGCACTTTCCGTCGAACGGAATGGAGCGTGATTGCATCGCATCCCGCGCACTCGCTACACTCGAAACCGATGCGACAGACCGCGCTGACATTCCGCTTCATACTGGTGCTTTGGCTCATCGCGCCGACGCTGGCGGCTGCCTGCGAGCTTGCGCGGCAAGGCGATGGCAGGGTCGCCGCCGTGATCGACGCGCGAACGTTGCGTCTCGAGGATGGCCGCGACATCCGCCTCACCGGCCTCGCGCCGTTGACGAGCGATCACGCATCGGTCGCGACGGCGTTGCTTGCCGCGCTCGTCATTGGCCGTGATGTCACGATCCACGCCGGGTCCGACGCGCCGGATCGCTACGGCCGCCAGCACGCCTCGTTGCGGCTCGATATCAACGGCCCCTCGATTCAGGCCATGCTTGCGGCGCAGGGTGGCGCGCTGGCCGATGGCCAGTCCCACGACGCCTGCGCCGCCGAAATTCGCGCCGCGGAGGCCGATGCCCGACAAGACCGACTCGGCATCTGGGCAAGCGCCGCCGTCATAAAAAATACCGAAAGGCCGGGCGATATTCTGGCGGGGTTGGGGCGCTTCGCCATCGTCGAGGGCCGGGTCGTGTCGGTCCGGCGAGCCGGTTCAGTGACTTACGTCAATTTCGGGCGGCGCTGGACAGCGGACTTCACGGCCACTATTTCAGGACGGGTATTGCCTCAGTTGGCGGCGGCGGGATTGCAGCCGCAAGCTTTCGAGGGGCAAAGACTGCGCGTCCGTGGTATCATCGAACAGCGCGGCGGCAGCCCGACGGGCAGCCCGACAAAGAGTCCGAGGATCGAGGTGATCCGGCCGGGACAGATCGAGATTGTCGGTGCCGATGTGGTCGCCGGCGCAAGCGAGTGATGGTTTGACGCGCATTCGAAGGCCAGACAGCAGACCGAGCCGGCCGCCTGTGGTCGCGACCATGCTGTCGCGCGCGCTGATGCTATCAGCTGGACTGATGCTCGCCGGCTGCGCCGATATGGGCCGCTTCGAAACGTCCTCGATTGCGCTGCCCACTCCGATCAAGCAGGTCCGAAACAGTCCGCCAGTGGCGGCGGCGGATCGCGAACACGCCCGTATCCTGTCGTCCTATGGCGGCTCCTACGACGATCCGAAGATCGAGGCGCTGATCGGCAAGACCGTCGATCGGCTGGTCGCCGCCTCGGAACGGCCGGACCTCAGCTATAAAGTGACGATTCTGAATTCCGGCGCGGTCAACGCCTTCGCCTTGCCGACCGGGCAGTTATACGTCACGCGCGGCCTGATCGCCTTGGCCAGCGACACGTCGGAGCTGTCGTCGGTGCTGTCACACGAGATGGCCCATGTGCTCGCCAAACACGCGGCGATCCGCGAGGACGAGGCGCGCAAGGCCGCCGTCGTCACCCGCGTCGTGACCGATATGGGCAGCGACGCGGACATGACCGCTTTGGCGCTGGCGAAATCCAAGCTGACGCTGGCGGGCTTCTCGCGCGCCCAGGAATTCGAGGCCGACGGCATCGGCGTCGGTATTTCCGCCCGCGCGAATTTCGATCCGTTCGGCGCGTCGCGTTTTCTCGCGTCGATGGAGCGCAACGCCGCATTGAAGGCTGGCCGCTCGCCGCTCGATCCACGCTCGCAGGACTTTCTGTCATCGCATCCGGCGACGCCCGAGCGCGTGCAGAACGCGCAGGCCAACGCGCGGCAATATTCGTCGCCCGATGCCGGCGAACGCGACCGCGACGCCTATCTCAGCGCGATCGACAACATCGTCTATGGCGAAGACCCGAGCGAGGGCTTCGTGCGCGGGCGTCGTTTTCTGCATCCGAAGCTCGGCTTCACCTTCGCCGCGCCTGATGGCTACACGCTGGAAAATACCGCGCAGGCGGTCATCGGCGTCCGCGAGGGCGGCAATCAGGCGATGCGCTTCGACGTCGTCCGCGTGCCGGCCGAACAGACGCTCGGCGACTATTTGAATTCCGGCTGGATGGAAGGCGTCGACAAGGCCTCGACCGAAGACATCACCATCAACGGCTTTCCGGCGGCGTCCGCGACCGCCACCGGCGATCAATGGCAGTTCAAGGTCTATGCGCTGCGCTTCGGCAGCGACGTCTATCGCTTCATCTTTGCCGCCAAACAAAAGACGCCCGAGAGCGAGCGCAACGCCCGCGAGACGGTGAATTCGTTTCGCCGGCTGACGCTGACGGAAATCCAGGCGGCACGTCCGCTGCGAATCAAGATCGTGACGGTGAAGCCGGGCGAGACCGTCGAATTGCTGGCCGCGAAAATGTCCGGTGTCGATCGCCCGATCGA
>JAQGJY010000201.1 GCA_028290325.1 Tardiphaga sp. | reverse complement strand
AGATGGAATGCGCATGCCGACCAGTCGCGGATCACCCCGTCCGCCCATTCAGTCAACTGCTCTGGCAGGTCTCCCGGCTCGCGGATTCAGGGTTTCCCCAATGATCGCCCCACCTTCCCGGCAACTGCCAGTGGCTTGGATCGATCTTTCCGGTAACGGTCGCGGGGGCGGCAGCGCTTCGGGGTCTCACCCTATCGCATTCCCTCTTCGCCTGTCGTGGACAGGAACCAGTGCGCGCCCAGTTGAGGATAATCGCCCACCTTGTCAAGCAAGGGGATCCCATGTCCGCGCATGCTTCGCTGACCGAACACCACTGCCTGACTGGCGCCGCGCGTGTCGCTCACCTGAGAAATTCACTCTGTCGAGAAAAAACCCCGGCATCGTTGATTTCTCCGGAACTGGATGCGGGGCTCGTGGTTGTCAGACCAGAGCGACGTCCCCCGCGCTCGAACCCCGCGAAAACCCCGTCATCCCCCTGGCGGGGTTTTCCTCGTTCGGTTCTTCACGCGGCTCAAGCGGAGCTTATCGCCCATGATTTACCAAACTTGATCTTTCAAACCGGGCCTTTGCGCGGTACCGTGCACTGCACAATTTTCTGCCACATTATGCGCGGATAGAGTGGACACCTCCCTACAAGGAATATCGTCATGAAGTTACGTCATTTTGCATGTCTGCTCGCCTTGACGACGACACCGGTGTCGCTGGTCGCCGCGAATGCCGCCGCACAATCGGCCTATGACGGGCTCTGGAACGTCACGATCGTGACCAAGACTGGAACTTGCGAACCATCGGCTCGTTACCCGCTCACGGTGTCCGACGGAAAAGTGTCCGCTCCGGGCGCTGACGTGTCCGGCAGCGTCGGACGGGAAGGTAACGTGCGCGTTTCCATTCGGGGCGCGTTTGCAAACGGGCAACTCAGCGGCAATGCAGGCTCGGGTAAATGGAACGGCGCGGCCGGCGGTGTTCCTTGCAGCGGCCGTTGGGAAGCCTCGCGCCAGTAGGCGTGGCTGATCATTGGGGACTTGGAATGAAGGTTTTTGGTAACGCGGTGCGCGCGATCGCGATCGGTGGCCTCGTGATGGCGTCGGCCGCCGCGCGGGCCGAGTCGGGGCCGTTCGTGGGCATGGCCGGCGTGTGGTCGGGATCCGGCACGATCATTCTTGAGGGCGGCGCGACCGAGCGCATTCGCTGCCGCGCGACCTATGCGGTCAGCGGCGACGGCGCGGGCCTCAACCAGAGCCTGACCTGCGCCAGCGACAGCTACAAGTTCGATCTCAAGAGCGACGTCACGGCACAAAATGGCACCTTGACCGGGCAATGGTCGGAGTCGAGCCGCGGCGTCGGTGGAACCCTGTCCGGCCGTGCCGGCAATGGCCAGTTCAATGTTGTCGTGACCGCGCCGGCCTTCACCGCGAATCTGGTGCTGGCGACGCAGGGCAAGAAGCAGAACGTGACGATCAGTTCGGAAGGCCAGTTCAAGGGCGCGAAGATCGCCCTGACGCGGTCCTGACAAACATCAAATTCGAGTCGGGCGAACGGCGTCGGATCGATCCGGCGCCGTTCCGCGTTGCGCGCCGCTTGGCGGAGCGCCTCAAGCTTTCGGCGCGATCAGCTTCGACGCCGTCTCCTTGATCGTCTTGGCGATCAGCACCGCCTGCTCCTTGGTCAGCGCGAAATCCTGAACACCATGCGCCGTCGAAAGCGACAGGATCATCAGATCCGGTTTGTCCTCCGGCCAGCCGGTGGCAAATCCGGTCACGAAGTCGGCTGACCCTTTGCGTGTTGTCGTCATCTGTTGCGTCCTCTGCCGCTGCTCGGCTCTTTGATTTCATCTGGCGTGGCGAGCGCATGGCGCATCGCAGCCAAGGCTTTTCCGGATATTGCACATCGGTCGCGTCTCGCCGATAGGAAACAGCCCGGTGCCCTTGCCGTGGCTCCCGACCGCCGGCAAGCATCATCCATGACACGACAGCCCTCGATCCCCAAAGCCGCCTTGTGGATGGCCGGCTGGCTGATGCTGATGCTGATCGTCGCGGTCGCCGGGCGCGAGACGCTGCGCGAACTCAATGTCTTCCAGATCATGGAAATCCGCTCGGTGATCGGCTTCGCGATGCTGTATCCGCTGGTGCATCTGAACGGCGGCTTCCGCGCCATGTGGACGACGCGGCCGGTCCACCACATCTCGCGCAACCTGGTCCATTACGCCGCGCAGCTCGGCTGGTTCTACGCGTTGACGCTGATCCCGATGGCGCAGGTGGTGTCGATCGAATTCACGATGCCGGTGTGGACGGCGATTCTCGCGACCATGTTTCTCGGCGAGCGCATGACGCGATGGAAGATCGCCGCCATCGTGCTCGGCATCATCGGCGTGGTCGTTATCGTGCGGCCGGCGACCGGCGCGATCAATCCGGGTCAGATGATCGCGCTGGCGGCCGCGCTCGGCTTCGGCATCTCCATCGTGCTGATGAAATCGCTGACGCGCACCGAGAATACCATCGCGATCATTGTCTGGATGCTGGTGATCCAGTCGGCCGCCGGATTCGTGCCGGCGCTGTGGGCGTGGCAGTGGCCGTCGGCCTATGTCTGGCTGTGGATCGTGGTGCTCGCGTTCTGCGGCACATTCTCGCATTTTTGCATGGCGCGGGCGATGCTCTACGCCGACGCCACCGTGGTGGTGCCGATGGACTTTCTGCGCGTGCCGCTGACGGCGGTGGCGGGCTGGCTGATTTACAAGGAACAGATCGACACCTTGACCGCGCTCGGCGCGATCCTGATCCTGAGCGGCAATCTGCTCAATTTGCGCCCGGCATCGCGCGGCCCGGTACGCCCGGGCGCTTGAGCCGGGCCCAAAAAACGCCCGCTTTATGACAGATTTCGGTACACTTTTGAAAATGCGGTGCTAACGTCGGCGCATATTGGTGCGCGATTTTTGACGTGACGATGATTTGAGGAGATGGCCATGCGCCGTTTGATTTTAGCCGCTTCGGCATTTTGCGCCTTGTTCGTGATTCAGCCGGCCGAGGCCGCCCGCCGCGTCGCCTTCGTCGTCGGCAACGGCGCCTACAAAAATGTCGAGCCTCTGCCGAACCCGTCGATCGACGCCAAGGCGATGGCGTCAGCGCTTCGCAATGTCGGCTTCGAGGTCGTCGAGGGCGTCAATCTCACTCGCGACGGCATGACCGAGCGTCTGCTCGACTTCGGCAAAAAAGCCCAGGGCGCGGATGTCGCGGTGTTTTTCTATGCCGGCCACGGCATCTCGGTGAACAACGTCAATTACCTGCTGCCGATCGACGCCAACCTGAAATCGGAAATGGACGTCAAGCTCGGCGCGGCGATCAACGTCGAAACCACCCTCGAGCAGACCATGGGCGACGCCAAGGTCAAGCTGGTGTTCCTCGATGCCTGCCGCGACAACCCGTTTGCCGCCAAAATCAAGGCATCCGGGTCGGCGACGCGCAGCGTCGCCGCGTCGTCCGGCCTCGCTGAAATGAAATCCGGCGAAGGCACGCTGATCGCCTTCGCGACCGGTCCCGGCCAGACCGCGCTCGACGGGCAACAGGGCACCAACAGCCCGTTCACCCGCGCGCTGCTCGCCAACATCACGACCCCCGGCGTCGAGATCCAGCAGGCGATGACCAAGGTCCGCGCGCAGGTCAACGAGGAAACCAACAAGGGCCAGTTGCCCTGGGGCCATACCAACCTGATCGGCGCCGTCTACCTCAATCCCGCCGCCGCGCCGGCCGTGGCCAGCAATCCCGTCGGCGCGACGCCCGCTCCGACCGCCGTCGTGTCGTCATCCGGTGGCGGTAGCGACCTCGAGCTGGAGTTCTGGCGCTCGATCAAGGATTCAAACAAGCCTGAGGAATTGAACGCCTATCTGTCGAGCTACCCGAACGGCCAGTTCAAGCCGCTGGCCCTGGCCCGCATCGCCTCGTTGCAGGACGGCCCCTCGACCACGACCCGCAACCTGACGGCTGGCGACAAGGCGGTCTCGACGGACGAGCCGAACCAGACCAGCGAGGACCAGATCGGTCTCGACAAGGGCCAGCGCCGCGACGTGCAGCGCCGGCTCAACGGGCTCGGCTTCGACACAAAGGTGACAGGCAAATTCGACACGAACACCCGCAACGTCATCACCCGCTGGCAGGCCGCGCGCGGTTATCCCAAGAGCGGCTATCTGAACAAATCTCAGCACACCGCTTTGATCAGCGAGATCGTCGCCTCGAAAGTGGAGAGTGATGACGAGAAACCGGCGCGCTCCGAGCGCAAGGTCCGCCGCAGCAGCGGTGGCGGCGGCGGCGGTGGCGGCGGACGTCATTATGGCGGCGGCGGCCTGATCGGCGGCGTCGGCGGCATGTTGTTCGGTCGCTGATCGATCGCACTCGACAAAAGCCCGGCTCGCGCCGGGCCTTTGGTTTGGACGATTACTTGCCGGCCACTTTCCGCAACGCGTCGTTGATGCGGTCCTGCCAGCCGGGACCATCGTCCTGAAAAAACGCGAGCACGTCCTGATCGATTCGGAGCGACACCAGTTCGCGCACGCCGGGCACCGCGGCCGGCTTCGCCGGCGTCTCGATTGGCTTCGTGGTGGTCTTCTTGAACAACGCCTCGGCTTCGGTCTTGGCGTCGCTCAAGGTGCGGGGCCGGCGCGGCGGCGGCGTGATCGCCATGCTCAAATTCCCTCGAACAAGACCGTCGAGAGATAGCGCTCCGAAAACGACGGCACGATCGCCACGATCGTCTTGCCGGCCGCTTCCGGGCGTTTTCCGATCGCGATGGCGGCGGCGATCGCCGCCCCCGACGAGATGCCGCCGGGAATGCCCTCGAGCCGCGCCAGCGCCCGTGCGGTTTCGATCGCCGTCGCGCTGTTGATGGTGATGATCTCGTCAA
>JAQGJY010000193.1 GCA_028290325.1 Tardiphaga sp. | reverse complement strand
GCGCGCGGATATTTGCGCGTCACCTCGCCGAGCGCGGCACAGGCCGCTTCCTTTTCCTTCAGCGCCGCCAACGACTGCCCGAGACGCAACAGCGAATCCGGCGCTTTCGCCGAGCTGTCGTATTTCGTCGTCACCGACAGGAACGACTCGGCCGCGTCACGATATTTCTGGCGCTGAAAGAAGCTTTCGCCGAGCCAGTATTGCGAATCCGCGACCAGCGGATCGCTCGGATATTTCTGCGCGAAACCGCGCATCGTCTGTTCGGCGAGCACGAAATCCTTGCGCTGCATGTAGCCGATGCCGAGGTCGAATTCGTCCTTCGGGGTCGCCGAGGGCGGCAGCGTCGCCGGCGCGGCCCCGCCGCGCGGCGTATCGCCGAGATCGAGCGGCTGGCCGGGATCGCGGCTGCCGGGAATGGTCGCCGGAGCGGCCGGACTGGCATTGGCCTGCAGCGGCAGTTGTCCGCCACCGAGCGCGCGCGGCGCGCCAGGGGCGCTCGGATTGGCGTTGGGGTCGAACGCATCGTTGCGGCGACGACGGCCATCGCTCGGCGCCGCGGGCGCGGCCGGCTCCTGAACGATCGCGGCGGGGGCCGCGGTCTGCTGCTCATAAGCCGGCTGGCGCGGCTGTTGCGGCGACGCGGCGGCGACGCTCGGCCGGGCCGGCGCCGCTGTCGATGGGGCGGAAGCTTGCAGCGCGCGAAGCTGATCTTCGAGCTGACGGTTGCGATATTGCAGCTCTTCGTTCTGCCCGGTCAATTTGCGCAGCTGATCTTCGAGCTGCTGCACCCGCGTTTCGGGATCGACATCGGCGTCGGGCGCGCCCTGCCCGTAGCCTTGTTGCTGACCGTAACCTTGCTGCTGTCGATAGCCCTGCTGCGCGACAGCCTGTTGCACCAGCAGGTGCGGGCCGGCGACGGCGACGAGCGCGGACACCATCATGAAGCGGGCGAACTTGGAATGATGCGACGGCATGGCGACCTGATGCGTGAGAGAAAGCGCTTGAGTCATAGGGGCTGGACTATGCCGGAATTGTGTCGGCGTCGCCCGCGATGTGACGCAATCGGCAAAGAAAAACCGGCGCTCTCCGCAAGGCGAGCGCCGGTTCGTCGTCATGGCCTTGATCGGATCAGGCGCCGGCGTTCAGCACCGTGACGGCGCGGCGGTTCTGCGACCAGCACGAGATGTCGTTACAGACCGCGACCGGGCGCTCCTTGCCGTAGGATATCGTCCGCATGCGGCTCGGATCAATCCCGCGCGAGGCGAGATAGGTACGGACCGACTGCGCGCGCCGCGCGCCGAGGGCGATGTTGTATTCGCGAGTGCCGCGCTCGTCGGCATGGCCCTCGATCGTGAAGGCATAGCGGTTGTAGCTTTGCAGCCACTGCGCCTGCTTCTCCAGCGTCGCGATCGCTTGCGGCGATAGCTCGGTCTGGTCGCTCTCGAAGAACACGCGGTCGCCGACATTGACCACGAAGTCCTGCTGCGAGCCGGGCGTTGCCGCGTTGGCCATGGCGCCATCAGCGCCGGTGCCGAGCGGGTTTTTGTTGGCGCAAGCGCCCATCGACAGCGCAACGGCGAGCACTGCGGCCAGTTTGAATCCCTGGAGGATACGCTTCTGATGGATCATTCCGGAGCCTCCACGCTCTGGTTTTTTCAACTACATCCGGTCTACAGGGCGATGGTTAAGCGAACGTTCCGTCAACCTTGATGCAGTGTTGCCGAAGCGCATCAAATGCGAGCTTTCGGGTGAAACTCAACACGATGGTTAATGGGTTGTAAATGTGGCGCGACGGTGAAGCAACCGCCCCTCCCTGCGCACCGACGGCTGTTTGATCCGAGCAGTGGCCGGCAAGCCACGCAGGCGCCACCACGCAGGCGAAAGCCCGCCGGCGTGGCCGGCGGGCTTTGCAATGGTTTGAGTCACCTGCGCCGGCTCAGGCCGCCGGCACGATCGTGGTCGCTTCCGCGACGTCGCCCATCATGTCGTGATCCATGGACGCGTGCATCTGCCGAGACGAGTCCTGCGCGTGTAACGCCTCGTTACGGCCGAACAGCATGCGGCGCTCGAACTGGCTAGATCGCAAAAACGGATATCGGGTGAACACCTTCTCGCGCATGGCCGGGAAATCGACGGCCATCAGACAGATCGGCTTCAACAGACCAGGATAGTGACGTCCTTCGGACATCGACTCGTGCAGGAAGACCCGGCGATAGAACGCACGGTGCTCGGGGCGCACCGTGGCGAGGCCCAGATCGGCGTTGAAGTGATTGCAAGCCACGTAAGCCAGCCGCACCGTCATGTAAGGCAGGTCCGGCAGGCGCTGCAAAGGCGTAGGATCGGCAACGAACCGCGTCGGATCGATCAGAACTTTTCCTCTGTCCAGTTCCGGTTGCAGAATATCGCTGAATACGTCCATCGACGGCGTATCGGGATGGTCCGCCGACGCGACGCTGATGCGGATCGAGCTGGAAAGAGCACCGGCATAGTACACGCCGAAAATCCAGGTGTTCGGCATTTCGTCGAACCGGTCGGTGACGATTCCGTCGGCATTCGGACCGATCGCACCTTCGTTCAAATAGGCGCGGTAGCGCAGGCGGTAGATCGCCTGCTTGTCCTGCGGCGTCACGGCGCGTCGGTAATCAATCTTTTCGAGGACCTCCATGCCGCGCCTTTGGGGCCTGACATCAGTGGATTGAGCCATACTCATAAAACCTCCGGGCGGAGCTGAGGCACGTTTTCCGACACAGACAAGGTTAAGGCTTTCCTAATGTAGTTGCAAAACAATCGGTACATTAGGGTTAATTGCGGATGGCCGCAACAACTCGCAGGACGTGCGCGACATCGATCGGAACGAGATGGTTTGTGAAGACCGCCGGCGTGCCGATCAGGCGATCGAGCGCGACGGCACGCGATTGTGTCCGACTGTTTCGTGACGCCCGTGCGACGCATCCAGCAACCGCCGAACCTGCGCCGCGGGCACCGGCTTGCTGAACAGATAGCCCTGCGCTTCGGTCACGGTGCCTTCGGCGCTGATGAGTTCGAGCTGCTCGCTGGTCTCGATGCCCTCGACGACAACTGACATGCCGAGATCGGCACTGAGCCGCGCGACGCCGCGCAGCAGCATCAGCGGCCGCTCGGTATCGATGCCTTGCAGGAACGAGCGGTCGATCTTCACCTTCTGCAGCGGCAGATTGTGCAGATAGCTCAGGCTGGAGTAGCCGGTGCCGAAATCGTCGAGTGAGATTCGCACGCCCGCTTGGCGCAATTGCGCCAGTACGTCCTGCGTCCATTGCGTATTGCGCAGCAAGGAGGTTTCGGTGATTTCGATTTCAAGCCGGTGCGCGGGCAGTCCCGACGCCTCCAAGGCATAGCGAACCTCGCTGACGACGTCGCGCTGGTGGAATTGCTGCGGCGAGAAATTCACGGCGACGCTGACGGCGTCCGGCCACTTCATGCATTCGACGCACGCCTTGCGCAAAATCCAACGGCCGAGATCCACGATCAGCCCCATGTCTTCCGCGACCGGGATGATGTCGATCGGCGACACGGGCCCGCGGACCGGATGATTCCAGCGCAGCAAGGCCTCGCAGGTCGAGATGCGACCGGATTTGAGGTTGACCAGCGGCTGGTAGAACAGCTCGAATTCCTCGTCGGCCAGCGCCTTGCGCAAATCGATTTCCAGGGTGCGGCGCGCCTCGACGGTGAGCGCCATTTCCTCGTGGAAAAAACAATAGCGACCGCGGCCGTCGGCCTTGGCGCGATACAGGGCCATGTCGGCATTCTTCAGAAGGTGATCCGCCTTGACTCCCTCATAGGTCAGCGCGATGCCGATGCTGGCACCGATTTCGACCAGATGGTTGTCGATCTTGTAGCTCTCGCTGAGCCGTTCGACGATCCGACGCGCCAACGCCGCGGCTTCCTCGCCGCGGCTGATGCCCTGTTGAAACACGACGAATTCATCGCCGCCGAACCGCGCGACGAAATCTTCCGGGCGCAGCATTTCGCGCAAACGGTTGGCAACGAGGCACAGCAGCTGATCGCCGCACGGATGGCCGAGCGTGTCGTTGACCTGCTTGAATTGGTCGAGATCGATGAACAGCAGCGCCGAACGCCTGACATCGTGATGCACCAGCGTCAGCAGCCGTTCGATCTCGTCGCGGAAGCTGACCCGGTTCGGCAGCTTCGTGAGGTCGTCATAGGTCGCCAGATGGGTGATGCGCGCCTCGGCGCTGCGACGCTCGGTGATGTCCTCGATGAGCATGACCGTGCCGCCGGCCGGCATCGGTTGAAACGTCCAGGACAGCGCTCGACCTTCCGATTTGCGCAGGTCCACGGTCGTGATTTCACCCGCCCTCGCCGCATCGATCTCGGCCGCGACATCGCGCGCGTTGATCGAGGACAGCGAGTCGGCCTGAATGCAGGCGGCGATGAGGTCCGAAACACTCGCGCCTTCCGCATTGAAACCGGCAGGTATCCCCATCATCTCGCCGAAGCGTCGGTTGACGACCGCGAGGCGACCGTCCGGGCCGAACATGCAAAGCCCGTGGGGCATGTTGTTCAGCGCGGTGTCGAACTGATAGGCCAGCGCCGCTTCCCGCTCCCGCGCCACCAGCGCCCGCACGAAGATCGAATGCAGATTGAGATTGATCATCCGCAACGCGATAAAGAACAGCAGCAGGAGCACCGCCAGACCGACGTAATAGATGTCTCCATTGAGCGCGAGCGCGAGCGACATCGGGCCGCAAGCGCCGAGGATGTGCCATTGGACGATGCGCGGACGACCGTAGTTGCGCGCCGCGCCACCGGCGGTGTAGCCGATCGTGACCGTCGTACACAGCATGTGGGCGATCGGATCGCTGGTCCCGATCAGAGTGATAAAGCACCACAGGCCGAGGGCGCAGGCGTATATGACCGCGCCGTTGCGATAGCGCGGCTCCCAGTCGGCCGCCTGCTCGGGCGTCAACGTCGCGGTGCGCTTTTCGTATTTCCGCATCTGAAACGCGCGCATCGTTCCGATCACGACGATCAAAATGGCGCACGGCCAGATCCACACATTGCCGGTTTTGACCGCCGTCATCAGCGCGGCGAAGCCGGCGCTGATCGAACCCGTCAGCATCGGCCAGAAGTTCTGGCACATCGAATCGACCAGCGCCGCGTAAATCGACGGCGACATCTTCCGGCTATGAACGTCGTTGCGATCAGTCAGCTGCATCGTCGGCACGCGTCCTTTCCAGACGCGCTTTTTTTACCGCATTCTGATGAAGCAACTCTGAGCGAACATGCTTACCGAGGTCTTAACGCTGGCCGCCTGCCATGAAAAACCGCTGGTATTACAATGCCGTAAGCCGCATCGAGGAGGGCTCCGTCGGGCGGGAACCGACACCCTGTCAGCGCAGGGATTATGTCTTACGAAAGTAATGGCGACCACGCTGGATCGGATGCGAATCCCGGCGTCGGCACCTTCAGTTCGTTGCGCCCGGAGACGTCGATCGAATACAGCGACGGTCCGCCGCCTTGCTCCCGGAAGAACATCACGACGCGGCCGTTCGGCGCGAATGTCGGCCCTTCGTTGTGATAGCCCGAGGTCAGCAGCCGTTCGCCGGAACCGTCGGTCTTCATGATGCCGATCGAGAACTGGCCGCCGCCCTGTTTGGTGAAAGCGATGTAATCGCCGCGCGGCGACCAGACCGGCGTCGAATAGCTGCCTTCGCCGAACGAGATGCGCTGCGCCTGGCCGCCAGCAGCCGGCATCACATAGATCTGGGGCTTGCCGCCGCGATCGCTCTCGAAGCAGATCCTGCTGCCGTCCGGCGCGTAGGAGGGCGAGGTATCGATGGCCGGCGTGTTGGTCAGGCGGGTCGTCGATTTCGAGCGCAGGTCCATCACGAACAGGTTCGAATTGCCGCCCTGCTGCAAGCTCATGATGACGCGCTGGCCATCCGGCGAGAAGCGCGGCGAGAACGACATGCCGGGAAAATTGCCGACGATCTCGCGCTGCCCGGTCTCGATGTTGAACAGATACACTTTCGGATCGCCCTGACCGAATTCCATGTAGGTGATTTCCTGCGTGGACGGCGAGAAGCGCGGCGTCAGCACGAGGTCCGCGCCGCGCGTCAGATAGCGCACGTTGGCGCCGTCCTGATCCATCAGCGCGAGACGCTTGACGCGGCGCTCCTTCGGGCCGCTTTCGTCGACGAACACGACGCGGCTGTCGAAATAGCCCTTCTCGCCGGTGAGGCGCTCGTAGATCTGGTCCGAGATGATATGCGCGATGCGCCGCCAATATTCCGGTGAGGTGAAATATTGCTGGCCGGCGAGCTGCTGCCCGGTCGCGACATCCCACAGCCGGAATTCGGCCTTGAGCCGGCCGTCGCTCTGCCGCGTCATGCGACCGGTGACGAGCGCCTGCGCGTTGACCGTCTTCCAGTTCTGGAATTGCGGCGGCGTGTCGATATTCGTCACCTTCTCGATGAAGGCGGCCTGATCGATCGGCGCGAACAGCCCCGAGCGCTTCAGATTGTTGGTGATGACTTGCGCGACGCCATTGCCGACCTCGTTGTCGGCCGGCGTGCCGGCGACGAAATTCGGAATCGCGATCGGCAGCGGCGCGACGTTGCCCTCGGTGATCTGCACCCGCGCCTGGGCGAATGCGTCGCGCGCGCCGGGCAGGATCAAGCCGGCGGCGGCGGCGCCCGCGATGAACTGACGGCGACTCGGGCGGATCAGCGAAAACGGCATTTCGATACGGTCGGTCATGGGCAATGCTTTTCAGGTTGCGGCTGCGCGAATGACGCGCTGCCTACATTCGTCGTTCGGTGAACACCGGCTCGAAGAATTTCCATTCCTCGAAATAGGCCGCCGGCAATTTATAGGGCTGGCATTCGATGATCGCGCGCAACGCGCTCTCTTGATAGACGCGGAAATACGGTGACGTCGGATTGCTGACCGCCATCGGCTGGGCTTCCAGCGAGCCGTCCTTCTTCAGCTTGATCGAGAAGATCGCCTCCGTCATCTGCGCCTCGATGCCGCCGTATGGCTTCTTCCAGCAGCGTTCGACCTGGCTCTTGAACAGCGCGCCCCACGTCGCGGAATTGTCGGCCGCGGCGCCCTTCGCCAGCCCCAGGGCGGCGTTGGAATTCAGCGTCGAACCGGTGGCGGCGTTGCGCGACGGCTCGCGCTTGTCGAGCAAAGCCGCGATCTTGGTCTGATCGAAATGGCGCTCCTGAATCCGTTCCTGCGGCGGCGGCGTCACGGCTGCCTTCTGCACCGGCTTGGGCTTCTCCTTCGGCGGCTCTTTCTTGAGCGCCTCGGCGATCGGATCGATCTTCGGCGGATCGGGCTTCTTGTCCGCCGGCTTTGGCGGCTCCGGCTTTTTCTCGACGACGGGCTTTGGCGGCTCCGGCTTCGGCGGCTCGGGCTTCTTCTCGATCGGCTTTTCCACCGGCGGCGCCGGCTTCGGCGCGACCTCGGTCTCGACCGGCGGCTTTTCGGTGATCTTGCCGACCTGATCCTCGATGGGCGGCTTGGCCTCCGCGACCTTCTCGACCAGCGGCTTCGGGTTTTCCTTCTTGCCGGTCTTCATGCCCGCCATCACCTTGGCGAGCTGATCCGACGAAATCACATCGACCGGCAACGACTCGCCGGGCGTGATCTCGAACGCCTTGGATTGGAACGAGATCAGCCCCCAGCCGACCACGGCCAGATGCAGCGCGATCGACGCAGCCAGAGTCTTATCGACCTTGACCAGCTTCACGGCGCTACGACCCCTGATCCGATTCAGTCACGAGCGCGAGACGCTTGAAGCCCGCGCCGGACAATTGCCCCATCACCTTGGCCACCGTGCCGTAATCCGCCTTCTTGTCGGCGCGCATGAAGATGCGCTCGTCCATGCCGCCGCGCGCGTCGGTGATCGCCTTCAGTTTGGCGACAAGCTCGCTCATCTGCACTTCGGCGTCGTTGATGAAAATCTTGCCCTTGAGATCGACGCTGAGTTGCAGCGGGGTCTTGTCCTGTTCGAGGCTCTTGGCGCCGGTCTGCGGCAGGTCGAGCGGCACCCCGACGGTCAGCATCGGCGCCGCCACCATGAAGATGATGAGCAACACCAGCATGACGTCCACCATCGGCGTGACGTTGATCTCGGCCATCACCGGCGCGCGACGGCGCCCGCGCCGCCCGCCTCCGCCCGCCGATCCCGCTGAACTCATGCCCATGGCTGATAGTCCGCTTTCACGCCCGCTCGTCGATCTGCCGCGACAGGATCGCGGAAAATTCGTCGGCGAAGCCTTCGAGGCGTTGCGCCTGCCGGTTCACCTCTGACTGGAACTTATTGTAGAATATCGTCGCCGGGATGGCGGCGATAAGGCCGACCGCCGTGGCGAACAGCGCCTCCGCGATGCCGGGCGCGACCACCGCCAGCGAGGTGTTCTTCGACGCCGCGATCGACTGGAAGCTCGACATGATGCCCCAGACCGTGCCGAACAGGCCGACGAACGGCCCGGCCGAGCCGACCGTCGCCAGCACCAGCAGACGCCGTTCCAGCCGCTCGATCTCGCGCGCGATCGAGACGTTCATCACCTTCTCGATCCGCATCTGGAGGCCGGCGAAGGATTTTGCCTGGCTCTCGAACGAGCGCTTCCATTCGCGCATCGCCGCGACGAAGCACGCCGCCATCGACTGCGTCGGCTTGGCCGACAGCGCGCGATAGAGGTCCTCGATCGATTCGCCGGACCAGAACGCCTGCTCGAAGCGGTCCATCGCGCGCTTGCTGCGCGAAAACAGGAAAATCTTGTCGATCGCGATCGCCCAGACCCAGACCGAACAGCCGATCAGGCCGAGCATCACGGCCTTGACGATCCAGTGCGCCTGCCAGAACAACGCCACCAGCGAGACATCGGACGAGGCCATCGGGGCCAGTTCGACCGCATTCATGCTCAAGTTCCTCTCAACCGAACCACTGGACGCCGTCGACGCTGCGCGCGCGCATCCTCACGATGCCCACGGGGCGCGCGGCACGCGCCGCCACGCCAGCCTGAATGCTGCCTTGATGCCTTGCGATGTCGCGTGGTGAGCCCGTCCCGGAGCCGGACTCTCAATCCCCCGCCAACATGTCAAAACAAGGGCTGCACCGCAGCATTCGCCGCGAATGAGAAGGCGCTGGATATGGTTAAGGAGGGGTTAAGGGGGACCAAGACAACGCAATCTGACCGAGGTGCTAGATCGATCCTAAGCTGACTAGCTTGATCCTAAGCTGCCGGAAGCCCGCTCCTACTGAATACAGCGACCAGCGTCTTATTTTCGTCGCCGGTGTCGGTTCGCGCTTGCGAAAGTCGGCGAGCTTTGCTCAATTTTTGAAATGAAGCTAGGCTTTGAGGAATCGCAGTCGGTCTACAACAGCGGTTCGCAAAATGCGCGATCTTGGACCGAAAGTTGGCTACGGGCTTGGTGCTATTGCCCGAATTGCGGCAATTCATCGCTTGATCAATTCCCGAACAATGCGCCCGTTGCCGATTTCCATTGCGTTTCCTGCCAAGAAGAATTTGAGCTGAAAAGCAAGAAGGGCAAATTTGGCCCAAAGCTTGCGAACGGTTCGTTCAAATCCAAGTGCGAGCGCATCGCAGCGAGCAACAATCCCAATTTCTTTCTTATGAATTACGATCTGCGAAATCTCTCGGTCGTCAACCTTTTCATCGTCCCCAAGCATTTCTTTGTTCAGGACATAATTGAAGAACGAAAACCCCTTGCGCCGACTGCAAAACGCGCAGGCTGGATTGGCTCGAACATCTTACTGAAGCGAATCCCAGATTCCGGCAAGATTCATATCGTCAAACATGGCGTCGTTCGGCCGAAGGACGACGTCCTGCGAGACTGGCAAAATACTTTGTTTCTTCGCAAAGAAGCACAGGCGGCTCGCGGATGGTTGCTCGACGTCATGAAATGCATCGAGACTTTGGGAGAGCGCGAATTTACGCTCGAACAGATTTATGATTTCGATCGGCATCTGGGAGAACTGCATCCTGGCAACCAGAATGTTCGGCCGAAGATACGACAACAGCTTCAATATTTGCGCGATCGAGGGTATATTCAATTCCTCGGTCGTGGAAGTTATAGACGTAGCTAGGATGCGACTATGGCTTGGTTTCTCAACCACTACATATGCGAACGCTGCCATCGTCGCTGGTCTGACGAATGGTCATGCATGTGCGACGACGACTGTCCGCATTGTGGCGCGCGTCATATGTCGCCTTATGACAGCGAGAATCTGACCACAATAGTCGTGCCCAAGAACAATACGTTCGTTGTTCTTTTGGCATCCGGCAAGGCAGAGCACGATCCCGTCTATCAGCCGGTCGCACAGTTCGCGACGCACGCCGAGGCAGAGGCGCTCAAAGACGCGCTAGCCTCTTGACAAAATTCCTATAGGAACATATACCCGTCCCGTTCCGGTCGCGAGGGGCGCTTCATGAGGCGTTCGGAGGCGGATCGGAATACGGCGCCTGCGGCCCTGCCTCGCAAGCAGGGACTCGGGGTGTCCGGGGTTCATCGTTCGCCGCCACTACGGGCGG
>JAQGJY010000182.1 GCA_028290325.1 Tardiphaga sp. | reverse complement strand
GCCTGTGACCACCACCATACACAGCAGGCCTGTCAGCGAGAGCCATTCCGGTGCCATCGCCGCGAGCCCCGATGCGAACAACAGCTTGGCGAACACCGACAGCAGCGGCAGGTGAATCAGATAGATCGAGTAGGATGCATCGCCGATCGCATCGCAGAGTCGCGGCACGCGGAGGCCGTGGCGCTGCTCATAAACGCACGCGCCGAGAATGGCGACCGCGCTCGCCAGTCCATAAGCCAGCACATAGGCCTCGGGCGGCATCGGGCGCGATGCCGTGACCTGATGCAGACCTGTCGCGATGAACGCGGCGGCGCCGCCGGCGGCGAGTAACGCCGGGGCGGGACAGCGCTGCGTCCTGAACACAAATGCCGCCAGCATGCCGAACGAGAACAGCAGATTGTTGGCCGAGAACATCACACCAAAGGGAAAGTCCCGCGTGCCGAACATCGTGTTGCCGAGGCAGGCGATCTGCCAGATCGCGAACAGCCAGACGCCGCTGCGCGCACGGGCGATCGCCAATCCGAACACGACGTAGAACATCACTTCGTGCGTCAGCGTCCACGCGACGCTGAGGATCGGCTCGACCGGCGCCGGAATCAGCAGAACCGACGCGATGAAATTGCCGATGCGGCGCTCGTCGGCGGTGCCGAGAAACGGCTCCAGATACAACGTGACGACGAATGCACCCAGCACGATCCAGTAAACCGGATAGACGCGAATCAAGCGCTTGTTGGCAAACGACCAAAGCCGCGATGGCGAGCCAAGATCCTTGCCGTGAATCAGAAAAATGATGAAGCCGCTCAGCACGAAGAAGAATTGCACGCCGGCGTTGCCGAACGACAGCAATGGCGAGAACGGGTGGGGAAAATACTTCGCGACACCCCAGACAGAGTTGTTGAGGTGAAACAGAACGACGCACAAAGCGGCCAATCCGCGCCCGATCTGAAGCGAGCGGACCCGTCCGCTTGACGGCGCTCCAGCGATCAACGGCGGACGGTGCGGCATGGGATCATCTCATCCTGCGCGGCCGATCATATCAGGCCCGCCGAACCAGATAACGATTGTCAGCGATACATGGTGCATCGCTGACAACCTATGCAAGTTGTCGGTTAAATCTTAACCTTAGCGTCGCTTGGCTCAGTGAACGCTGACCGCTTGCAGCTCATGGCTCCACGCATTGGCCACGGCGGATTCGCGGCTGTCGGTGAGCATGATCGGCGTGCCATCGGCGGCGTGAAGCGCGAACAGCTTAAGCCCCGGCGCGATATTCGGCGCCTGCGGAAACAGCCCCGGCACGTCCTCGGATTTGATCGGCTTCACGTAGGCGATCAGGCCTTCGCCAAGCTGCGCCAGCGTTTCCGGAGAAACGGTATTGGTTTCGAAAATCGTATCTGCGTTTGTCATGGTCTCGACTCCTTCAGTTAGAACAAGCGGTCGAGTCCGCTATTGGTTGCATGTCCTTGAGGGCGATCCGGTCCGCACGGCGGCGCGGGTCACTCTCCCTCGTGTTCGTTGATCGCGATCGTCTTGATCACACGCTCCGGTTCGGGGCGCGCGAGGTCGACCGACAGCAGCCCGTTTTTCAAATCCGCTCCCAGCACGAGCATCCCTTCCGCCAGCACGAAGGTGCGCTGGAAGTGGCGCGCGGCGATGCCGCGATGAATGTATTGCCGGGACTTGTCGTCCTGCTGGCGGCCCCGAATGACGAGCTGGTTTTCCTCGGTCGTGACATCGAGCTGATCGCGGGTGAACCCCGCCACCGCCAGCGTGATCCGCAGGCGTTCCGGCTGGCCGCTGTTGCGGTCGCAGCGCTCGATATTATAGGGAGGATAACCGTCAGCGCCTTTGACGACGCGATCGAGCGCACGCTCGATCTCGTCGAATCCGAGCAGAAACGGACTGGATAACGAGGGAACACGAGACATCAGTACAAAGCCCTCTCGAAGCGACTTTGGTGTTAGAGGCCCTGAAGCGGCACCCCTGACCGACAGGCGCGATTGCCAGCCAGTCACTCAGCAATATGGGCATCGCCTGCGCGGGTTCAAGCACTGGCTTGAACCCGCAAAGTCTGCGCCGGGTTGGTTAACAGCTTGGTCACGGTGATGCATCGGAACGTCGTTCCCGGGGCGGGCGGCTGCGGGCGGGCTGTCGCCGCTCGTGCCCGGAACGACGGTGTCGCTCAGACGTCGATCCGGCTGCGCCCGTCGGCGGCGAACAGGTGCAACTTGGCGCGCGGCGCGACGGCGCGGATGCGATCACCGATCGCCGGCGCGATCTGGCCGGGCACCCGGACGATGACCTCGCCCGGCGGCAATTCACCCGGCTTGGCGCTGACGGCGTGACTGTCGCCGCCGCGCGCGCCATAGACGAAGGTTTCCGGCCCGACGCGCTCGATCGCCTCGACCGTCAGATCAAGCGCAAGGCCGCCGGCATGACCCTGGCTTGTCGTGATCTCGAGATCCTCCGGGCGAACGCCTAGAATGCCGCCCGCCGTTGGGGCGCGGCTGTCGCCGGCGAATTGCGCCGCGATCTCTTGCGCCGTCAGGGTCATGAGATTCATCGGCGGCGCGCCAATGAACGAGGCGACGAAGGTCGTCGCGGGTGTCCGGTAAATATCCAGCGGATTGCCGATCTGCTCGACTTGGCCGCCATTCATCACCACGAGAATGTCGGCGAGCGTCATCGCCTCCAACTGGTCGTGCGTGACGTAGATCGACGTGGTCTTGAGCCGGCGTTGCAGCTTGCGGATTTCGACGCGCATCGCGACGCGCAGTTTGGCGTCGAGATTCGACAGCGGCTCGTCGAACAGAAAGACCTTCGGCTGCCGCACGATGGCGCGACCCATCGCGACGCGCTGGCGCTGGCCGCCGGACAGCTGGCGCGGCTTGCGCTCCAGCAGCGCGCCGAGCTCGAGAATTTTCGCGGCCTCGCGGACGCGGCTGTCGATCTCGGGCTCGGCCATGCGGCGATTGCGCAGCCCATAGGCCATGTTGTTGTAGACGCTCATATGCGGATAGAGCGCGTAATTCTGGAACACCATGGCGATGTCGCGATCGGCCGGCTCGATCTGGTTGACCACGCGCCCGCCGATATCGATCTCGCCGGAGGTGATCGTCTCGAGTCCCGCCACCATGCGCAGCAACGTGGATTTTCCGCAGCCCGAGGGCCCGACGAGCACGCAGAACTGGCCGTCGCCGACCTCGAAGTCGATGCCCTTGATGGCTTCGAATCCGCCGACATAGGTTTTCTTGACGTTGCGCAGGGAGACGTTGGCCATGTTGGTTCTACTTTTCCGTCTCGACAAGGCCGCGCACGAACAGCCGCTGCATGAACACCACCACCGCGACCGGCGGCAGCATCGCCAGCACGGCGGTCGCCATCGCCA
>JAQGJY010000159.1 GCA_028290325.1 Tardiphaga sp. | reverse complement strand
AACTTCTGCACGACGAGCCGCTTGAACGGCACGTAACTGTCCGGGCTGGTGTTGTAGGTCGTGCCCGGTAGCAGCGACGGCGCGGCCACGTTGTTCAGGTGCGTTGCTTGATACAGCAGGTTTTCGCGGGTGAGGTCGTCGCCGCATGCCTCGATGACCTTCCCCATGATGTAGGCGAATGAATAGACTGAGAAGCCGATCTCGTTCTTCGGGTCTTCGTTAGGCAAGTACTTCTTCATGAAGGCTTGATAGGCGAGGACATCCGGGTCGTTTGCCCAGCGTGGAGAAGAGACCGACTTGTAAGGCGTTGCTGCCACGATACCGGTGACGGCATCGAGCCCTGCGGCTTCCAGGAACTGTCGTCCGACGGATGGGCTGACAACGAATTGCAGAGGCTTCCAGTTCAGCTCATAAGCCTTCTTGAAGGACTGCGACGCAGCCTTGCCCAACGACACGTTGAAAAACACATCGGCGCCCGAGGATTTCAGCTGCGCAATCTGCGAGTCAAGCGTGGGATCTGCCAGTTCGTACGTTGCTTCTTTCACGATCATCGACGCGGCCTTGTCGCCGAGTCCTTTCTTAAAGCCCGCAACGTAATCGCGGCCGAAATCGTCGTTCTGCATCAGAATGGCGACCTTCGAGTCCGGCTTAATAGAGAGAAGATACTTCGCCAGAATCTCGCCTTCGGTGCCGTAAAGATGGAAGGCGGGCGTCGACCAGCGAAACGTCTTTGGCTGGTTCCACTTGTTCGCGCCGGTCGAGACAAGAAGCTGCGGCACGCTTTTGGTGTTGAGATATTTCTGCACAGCTGACTGCGCGGCCGTGCCGGACGAGCCGAACAACGCGAGCACGCCGTCGTCTTCGACGAGTTTGCGCGTCTGCTCCACCGTCTTCGGCGGTGAGAACGCATCGTCAAGCGAGATCAAGTTGATCTTTCGACCGTTGATCCCGCCCTTCTCCTCATTGAGCATCCGAAAATAAGCGACCTCAGTGCGCCCCTGAATGCCGTGCAGCGAGAGCGGCCCGCTATATGGCATGGTTTGCCCAAGCTTGATCTCGGTGTCGGACGCACCCTCGCTGTATTTCTTCTCCGCGGCGTGCGCGCCCGCGCTCAGCATCAAAGACAAGGAGAGTGCGGTGATAGCGGATGCAAGGATTCTCATGTGTCGCCTCTTATTTTTGTTTGGTTATTCGGGCTGATCAGATGTCATTGGCGCTGTGCTAATTCCTCGCGAAGCTGCCGCTTCACGACCTTTCCACTTGCGGTGCGCGGCAGATCGGTGCTGCGGATGTCGACCCGCACGGGCAGCTTGAAGGGGGCGAGCCGTGGCCGCAGATGGGCGATGATCTCGTCTTCACCGAGCGTCGCGCCCGGCTTGAGTTGCACCACGGCGCCGACGAGTTCGCCAAGAATACGATCGGGAATGCCAATGACGGCTGCATCGATGATGCCGGGGTGAGACAGCAGCGCGTCTTCGATCTCGACGCAGTAAATGTTCTCGCCGCCGCGAATCAGCATGTCCTTCGCGCGGTCGAGGAGATAGACGAAGCCGTCCTCGTCCATTCGCACGATGTCGCCGGTGCGATACCAGCCGTCCCGGAAGGCTTTTGCCGTGGCTTCGGGGTTGTTCCAGTAACCCTTCACGACATTGGCGCCGTAAATTTCAAGCTCGCCGATTGCCCCCGCGGGAAGCACCTTTCGGTCGTCGTCGATCACACGTAGCTCGCAGCCAGGCACCGCCGGCCCGACCGAGTCCGGCCGCGCGAGATAATCCTCCGCGCTAATGGATGCCGAAACCGAAGAGGTTTCGGTGGCGCCATAACCTTGACCTGCAAAGCGGCCCGGAAACAGCTCCGCGATCTTCCGCGCGAGCTCAGGCGCCGCTGCGGCGCCACCGTAGGACAGTCCTTCGAGGCTCGACAGGTCGCGCGTGACGAAGTCGGGAGACTCGATAAGCTGCCACGTCATAGATGGCACACTGGAAACGGCGGCGATGCGCTCGCGCTCGATCAGTTCGAGCGCCTTTTCCGCGTTCCATTTGTGCATCAGGACGATCTTTGAACCGTTCGCCAAGGCGGGGATCATGATCGAATGGCAGCCCGTCACATGAAAAAACGGCACCGGCAGCAGGATCGCCTTCTGCACATCGGACGGCGCCGGCGCCGGCAACGCTTCGCCGCGCCGCACCGCCGCGCGCGCGCCGGTGAATGTAATGTTCACAAGGTTGCACATGATATTGCGATGGGTGCCAAGCGCGCCTTTCGGGCGGCCCGTCGTACCGGACGTGTAGAGGATTGTTGCGTCGTCGTCAGGCTGGATCGTGCGATCGGGCAGGGCGCGATCGACAAGCGAACGATAGCCAGACGGTATGCCGACCAAGTCCTCCCATGCAACTGCGGGCCCGAGCGTCTCGCGCGGCGTTCGCACGGCGATCAAGGCAGGCGAAGACGCAGCCGATCGATGCGGCGTCAGGCGTTCAAGCCGTTCTCGGTCGATGATCGCGACACGGGCGCCGGAATCGCTCAGCCCGAAATTGAGGTCGTCGCCCGTGCCCCACGCATTCAGAGGGACGGCAATTGCGCCGATCACCGTTGTGGCCCAGAAAGCGATCGCCCATTCCGGAAAATTACGCATGGCGATCGCCACGCGGTCGCCCTTCTCAACGTTGAAACGGTCGGTCAGCTGCCATGCGAGCGCGCAAACGGCGCGATAATGCTCTTCAAATGAAAGCCGCTCATCCTGATAGATGATGAAGTTGCGCTCGCCCCAGCGCCGGCTCGCTTCGAAGATCGCGCGCAAGTCGCGCTGTGCGGCTTTATAGACCCTTACCGAGCGACCAGCGACGTTCGCTGTCTCCATCTCGAAGGGCGCGCCGGGCGCCGTCAGTTGCCGATGAGCTTCGGCGAAATTTACCGCGGGCCAGGGCTTGCTGCTCACGAAGCGCCGGCCTTCAATATGGCTGAAGCTGTCATCCCGTTTTGCACGGTGTTTCTCTTCGTTGGTCGCGGAGCACATCGGCTCCATCA
>JAQGJY010000132.1 GCA_028290325.1 Tardiphaga sp. | reverse complement strand
GGCCGCTGCTCGCGCTGGGGGATCGTCGCCTTCGCGTCGTCGCTCGATCAGGCCGGGCCGATCGCCAAGACCGTGCGCGACACCGCGATTTTGCTGCGTTCGATGGCCGGGCATGACCCGAAGGACACGACCTCGGTCGATATCGCGGTGCCGGATTACGAGCGGGCGGTCGGCGGTTCCGTCCAAGGGATGACGATCGGCATACCCCGGGAATATCGCATCGACGGCATGCCGCCGGAAATCGAGAAGCTTTGGACTCAAGGCGCCGAATGGCTCAAAGCCGCCGGCGCCAACCTTGTCGAGGTCTCGCTGCCACACACGAAATATGCCCTGCCTGCTTACTATATCGTGGCGCCGGCCGAGGCCTCGTCGAACCTCGCGCGCTACGATGGCGTGCGCTACGGCGCGCGTGTCGATGGCCGCAATATCATCGACATGTATGAGAACACCCGCGCCGCCGGCTTCGGGCCCGAGGTTCGCCGCCGTATCATGATCGGGACTTACGTGCTGTCGGCCGGTTATTACGACGCTTATTACCTCCGGGCGCAGAAAGTCCGCACCCTCATCAAGAAAGACTTCGAGGATTGTTTCGCCACGGGCGTCCACGCGATCCTGACGCCGGCGACGCCCTCGGCCGCTTTCGGCATCGGCGAGAAAGTCGGCGCCGACCCGATCGAGATGTATCTCAACGACATCTTCACCGTCACGGTGAACATGGCCGGGCTGCCCGGCATCGCCGTTCCCGCGGGCACGGATTCGCAGGGTCTGCCGCTCGGCCTGCAACTGATTGGCCGTCCCTTCGACGAGGAAACGTTGTTCTCGCTTGGCGAGGTGATCGAGCAGGCGGCCGGTCGGTTCACGCCCAAGACCTGGTGGGCTTAATGGTGGGCGGAATGCCTCGTTCGCGGGCCGTGTTTCGCATTGCCTTTTGATGTGGCCTTCGCCATGGTTTAGCATGGATACGAATGAACCAAAATCCTCCGCGCCGGGCCAGGTCGACCAGCTTCTCGGGTCGGCGAAGCTCGTCGCCGCGATCGAAAACGACAAATATAAGCATCTGCTGGACCATGTTCCGGTTGCTGTCGCGGTGTCGCGTGGCAATGGCGCCGATCAGCGCGTGGCCTATGTCAATAAGGCCTTCGAGCAGTTGTTGCAGATCCCGCATGCCGACATCGAGGGCCAGGACTGGGCCTGTCTCGACGGCTATCTGAACGAGGATGTCCCCGGCCAGACGCTCGGGGTCGCGATCCGCGACGGCGAGGATTTCATTGGCGTGTTTCATCCCGCCGTGCCGGCCGAACGGCTCGTCATCGTGCAGGCCTACGCCTCGGTGATCGAAAACGACGACGGCGTCGAGAATTTCCGCATTGTTGCCTTGGTCGATGTCGGTGGCCGGGAACGCGCGCAGATCGAGCAGTTCGAGACGCAAATCCGCGACCGCGACATGCTGATGCGGGAATTGCAGCACCGCGTGAAAAACAATCTGCAACTCGTCACGGCGCTGGTCAGGCTTGAAGCGCGCTCCGCCGCCGAGGGCGAAGCCGTCGCGCTGTCGCGGCTCGCCAGCCGCATCGACGCGCTGACGGTCCTGTACCGGACATTGTCCGCCGAGAATGCCGCCTCCGATATCGACCTCGGTCAATACCTGTCCGACATCGCCAACGCGGTGATGGCGGCGAGCGCGATGCCCGGCATCACGCTTGAAACGGAAGTGAACTACTGCCCGATATCGATCAACGTCGCGATGCCGGCGGGACTGCTGGTTAACGAGATGCTGACCAACGCCCTGAACTATGCGTTCGAGGGGCGCAGCGCCGGACGGTTGCGGCTGGTCAGCATGGTGGAAGACGGTCGCGTCACGGTGGTCGTCGGCGATGACGGCGTCGGTCTCGGCGACCATCAAGAGTGGCCGTCGCCGCGCAAACTCGGGGCGCTGATCCTGCAGACGCTCAAAGAGAATGCCGAAAACGTGACGTTCAATGCCACGAGCCTGCGCGGGCAGGGCACCTGGTTCACGCTGTCGTTCGATGCGACGCCGGCGCTGCCGCCGAATTGAGCTTGAGTTCGTGAATGCGAGTACCCCTGGTGACGCGCGACACGAAGCTCCTGGCCTATGCCGGAAAAGGTCACATCCTCGCGTTGCCCCGCTGACGACGGGCTGCTCAATCGACACACCGACACCGATACCGACCGAGATCGAGATATGAACGCACCTCTCAAACCATCGAAACTCATCAAGGGCGCCACCGGCGATTGGGAAATCGTGATCGGTTTGGAGGTCCACGCCCAGGTCACGTCGAAGTCAAAACTGTTCTCAGGCGCATCGACCGAATTCGGCGGCGCGCCCAACGCGCATGTCTCGCTGGTCGATGCCGCGATGCCAGGCATGCTGCCCGTGATCAATGAGGCCTGTGTGAGCCAGGCGGTCCGCACCGGCCTAGGCCTGAAGGCGCAGATCAATCTGCGCTCGACCTTCGATCGCAAGAACTACTTCTATCCCGATCTGCCGCAGGGCTATCAGATCAGCCAGTACAAATCGCCGATCGTCGGCGAGGGCGAAGTGCTGGTCGAACTCGAAGGCGGCGACAGCATCGCGGTCGGCATCGAACGGCTGCATCTGGAGCAGGACGCCGGCAAGTCGCTCCACGACCAGCATCCGTCGATGTCGTTCGTCGATCTCAATCGGTCCGGCGTGGCGTTGATGGAAATCGTCTCGAAGCCCGACATGCGCAGCGCCGAACAGGCGCAGGCTTACGTCTCCAAGCTTCGCACCATCCTGCGCTATCTCGGCACCTGCGACGGCGATATGGAAAAAGGCTCGCTGCGCGCCGACGTCAACGTCTCGGTCCGCAGGCCGGGCGGGCCGCTCGGCACGCGCTGCGAGATCAAGAACGTCAATTCGATCCGCTTCATGGGGCAGGCGATCGAGTACGAAGCCCGCCGTCAGATCGGCATCATCGAGGACGGCGGCGCGATCGATCAGGAAACCCGGCTGTACGATTCCGGCAAAGGCGAGACGCGCTCGATGCGCTCAAAGGAGGAGGCGCATGATTATCGCTACTTCCCCGATCCCGATCTTTTGCCGCTGGAATTCGATCAGGCCTATGTCGATGCCCTGAAGGCCGATTTGCCGGAACTGCCGGACGAGAAGAAGGCGCGGCTGATCGCGAGCTTCGGCCTCACGCTTTACGATGCGGCGGTGTTGGTGAGCGAGCGCGAGAGCGCGGAGTTCTTCGAAATCGTCCTCGGCGCGCTTGCGGATCAAGCGCGCGATGGAAAGCTCGCCGCCAACTGGGTCATCAACGAATTGTTCGGCCGCCTCAACAAGGAAGGCATCGACATTGCCGCTTCGCCGGTTTCAGCCACGCAGTTGGGCGCGATCGTCGATCTGATCGGCGAGGGCACCATTTCCGGCAAGATCGCGAAGGACTTGTTCGAGATCGTCTGGAGCGAGGGCGGCGATCCCCGCGCGCTGGTCGAGAGCCGCGGCCTCAAGCAGGTCACCGACCTCGGCGCGATCGAGAAGGTGGTTGATGATATCATCGCCGCCAATCCCGACAAGGTCGCACAGGCGCGCGCGAAGCCGGCGCTGATCGGGTGGTTTGTCGGGCAGGTGATGAAATCATCGGGCGGAAAAGCCAACCCGCAAGCGGTCAACGATCTGCTCAAGAGCAAGCTCGGGATCTAAAGCGTTCTCGCTTCGTCATTGCGAGGAGCCGTTGCTCCTCGTCGCCGAGGGTCGACGACGAGGCAGCAATCCGGTGCTCCGTTCGTTTGACTGACAGAGCTGGATGGCTTTGCTCAGTGCAAGATCGGCGTTGCCGCCGACGTGGACTGGCCCGCAATGACGAACGCCTCGCTCACGCACGACGATCAGCGCCTCGCGAATCACCACGTGCGATTCGCGAAAAACCTCGCCGCTTTCACGCGCGCGCATCATCGTGACGCATTTTTTGCAAAAATTTTTTCGTTGCCAAAATTCGCGACTCAGAGTCCGCGCACGTGATTTTGAGGCGGCGCGTCGAGTCGCTCGTGAGATGTTGCGACCGATACGCATCGCGCCGATTGCGACGAAGTCGCTGCACCGCAGGCACTTCTAACAATCTTGACATTCATCGACGTAAGTCTGGCGGGCGTTTCCTGCATCGCTTTCATCCATGACATCGCGTGTTGTCGTTGCGAGAGTGGCGCGCGCTGCCATTGCTTCATCAACACTTCCTTAAGCGGCACACTGTTTTTTTAAGGGTGTTGGTGTATTCGGGATGAAGTGCATTTCGATTCCCGAGTGCACGCAGCGATTAAGCCATCTCACTTATTCAGGAGGGCAACATGGCCAAAAAAGCAGTGAAAGCTAAGAAGGCAAAGACTGTGAAGAAGGCGAAGACCGCCAAGAGCGCAGTGAAGAAGACCGCGAAGAAGACCAAGAAGGTCGCCAAGAAAAAGAAGTAACTTCGCCTCACGGCGAATTGCCGGCGACTTGGAGCCGGCGACGTCATCAAGAGCCGCCCCACCGCTCGCGTCGTGCCTGCGATCATCTTACGACGATCGAACCACGACGCGAAGATCGAAGCGGCGGCTCTGGCGACGAAGAGGGTGTCGGCGAGACATCAGGTCAAACGGCCGGTTCGTTGCAAACAACTATCCGGCAGGAGATCGCGACCTTCGCGGCGTTGATCTCGATCATCGAGATGAGCGCTCGCAGCTCGCGCTTCGAACGGTGCGGATCCATGACCCGCAATTTCATCGACACCCGCCGCCTTCCGGCGTCTGGTCCGCTTGAAATCTGATCCTGACGTGTTCGCCGACGCCCTTGTTTTGTGGACTCCGCTTTCGATGCGTCGATGTCCAACCCTGGTGTCGCGCCGCTGATGGCCGACACGCACGCGCGGCAGCCGCGCCAAACGCCTCCCCCGACGTAAAAATTGCGGTGCCCGCGACGCCCCACCAGGTTGCGGCGATGGTTATCGTTTCGGCAAGGGCCACGGTAAATCAAATCTAAGTCCTCGCGATTTCGCGATAAAACCAGCGCTTTTGCGGATTC
Source organism: Tardiphaga sp. (assembly GCA_028290325.1). GTDB lineage: Bacteria > Pseudomonadota > Alphaproteobacteria > Rhizobiales > Xanthobacteraceae > Tardiphaga. Next base: position 115 of record JAQGJY010000132.1, on the reverse strand, counting down.
GACCAATCGCGGCCCGCGCGTCTTCAGAATCCATTCATCGCGATGTTTAAACTGAGATTCAAATTTACTTGCCATGATGCATCCAACACGCCGGCAATGGCGGGTGGGTCGGCAT
>JAQGJY010000105.1 GCA_028290325.1 Tardiphaga sp. | reverse complement strand
CGACATGTCGCGAGCGCCGATCTGACGCCCCACCAATGTTGTCCTTTCCAATCAGCGAGTTGTCAGCGTCCGCACGATTTCGACGTCGTGTCGCGTTGACCAGACCTTAACCATCGTTGCGCAAGACTTGGCGGCCTCGTGGCACGACTGCGTGCCTTGCGCGTTTGACGCGCGCCAATTCAAGACGATGGAGATGAACATGGCCCTGAAGGTCGAGTTGAAGCCGCACGAGCGCATCATTATCGGCGCCAGCGTCATCACCAATACCGATCAGCGCGCGCGATTGCTGATCGAAGGTGACCGCATCCCGATCCTGCGTGAAAAAGACATTATGACCCCGGCCACCGCCGACACGCCGGCCAAGCTGGTCTATCTGGCGGTGCAATTGATGTATCTGTCGCCGGATCCGATCGTGCACCACCCGACCTATTTCAACCTGGTGCGCGATATCATCATGACGACGCCGAGCGCGCGGCCCTTCATCGAGGCCGTCAACACGCACATCTTGAATGGCGAAATGTATCAGGCGTTGAAGGAAGCGCGCAAACTGATCGCGCATGAGGAGACGCTGCTGACGCGGCTCAGGCAGTCGGCGTAGCGACGCCGACGCGCTCGCGGGCTCGCGCGCTGGATGACCGCGCTCCAGCCGTTACAGGAACTTGAGCAGCGACAGTTGCGACAACATCGACGTCGTCTGATACGAGGCCGACAGCGCCGTCTGTAACGCCAGAATCTGCGTTGCGACTTCGTCGGTCGAGACGTTCTCGGCTTGATCGACGATCCCCTGCAACATCGTTTTCGTCTGCGTTTGACGCGACTTGGCGTCGCTCATCGCGACCTGCGCGGTCGATAGGTCCGCTTGAATGTCGGTGATGCTTTGCTGCCCCGGCCGCGTCGACAGGTTTTGCGACACGCGCTGGCTCAGCGCCGCCACCGTCGCCCCGGAATTGACGCCGGTCGGCGCCACCGTGACGGCCGCGAACGCCGCGATGGTTTGCAGCTGATTGCGAATGGCGTCTTCATTCGCCCGCGCGCCAAACTGCACGGCGATCGACTGATCGATCCGCGCGGTCGATGTCGCCCGCGCCGGCCCCGCCCCTGCTTCGCCAGTGTACCACTGCACGGTGTTCGTCAATGTGCCGTCGACCAGCGCTGTCGCCGTGGCCGGCGTGCCGCTGACGCGCTGCGGCGGCGTATCGAAGAAGTTATCCGACGCCTGAAGCGCCGAGGCCGCGACAAGCGAGGTATTCGCCAGTTTCCCGATCGCTGTCGTGACCGCGGCATTGAGATTGGTCGCCGTGGCATCCGGCGTCGCGCCGATGGCGAAACTTCCCACCGGCGTCGGAGTGACACTGGAGGCCGTCAGCGTCACCGACTCCGTGGTACCGTCCGGCAGGTTGAACGACAGGCTGATCTTGTCGCCATTCGCGGGATTGCTCGCACCGAGATCGACCGAGACCGCCGCGGGCGAACCGGTCGGCCCCGTCACCGTGGCGCCGGCTAGCGTGGAGGTGATCGCCTTGAGCTTCAGGCCGAACGGCGAGCCCGCGACATCCTCCGCCACCGACACGGACGTCGTCGACGGCTGTGTGACGACGACGCGACCGAGCCCGGCCGTCCCGAGATCGGCCGCGTTGCGCTCGGCGATCACCTGCTTCAATCCGGCCGCCGCATCCTTGCCATTGAGAATATCCTCCGCTGAGGCGACCGATGGTGTCGTCAACGCCGCGCCGGAAAAGATGTAGCGATCGCCTGATTGCGTATTGAGCACGCCAATCATCGTCGAGAATTGCGATATGGCGGTTTGCTGCGGCAGCGTCTGGCCATTGCTGCCGATGGTCTGCGACGTGTTCGCCGCCGCCGTCTTTGTCTGATTGCCGATCGACACCATCGTTTGCAGCGCCGTGTTGGCGACGCCGATCGTGGTGTTGGTTTTGACCATCGTATCGGTGAACCCCGAGATGTTCGACAACTGCGACCGCGCGGCGATGGCGAAGCCCTCGTTGACGCCCATGCCCGCGTAGGTCGTCGATTTCTTGCCCGTGGTCAGCTGCGTGGACAGCGACGCCAGTTGATCGGTGAGCTTGCGCGCCGATTGACCGAGAACGTTACTGCCGATGCTTACGCCGTTGATCGCCATGGTTCAGATCCTCAATTAACCGCTTGCAGCAGGCTGTTCATCATTTGCTGCACGACGGACATCACGTGCGCGTTCGCCGCGTAAGTATTCTGCAATGCAATCAGGCTCGACATTTCGCTATCGATGCTGACGCCGGATGTCGCCTGCATCTTCGACTGCAAGGTGGAGACCACGACGTCCTGGCCTTCCTTGAGCTGCGTCGCGACGCTGGCGGCGTTGCTTTGCAAGCTGAGAAACTGCTGCATGTAGCCGGTCATCGTCGATTTGTACGGCGACGCGGCGGAGCCTAATCCGGTGGCCGGCGTGAAGCTGTAGGTTCCGCTGGTCATTTGCGTGAAAAGAAAGTCCGACCTCTTGTTGTCGCCCGCTGGTGTCGTCGCGGTGTAGGCCGACAGCTTCGACGGATCGGCCAGCAAAGCGGCGTTGACGCCGATGCGCCCGGCAAGACCGGTCGTCTGCGATCCGGCGGCCGTGATGCGGCCGGTGTACAGCGCGCCGCCGTCGGTGAACACGGGCAAGGCAAGGCCGCCACCGGCCAGCGCCGTTGCCGTCGTCGTCGTTGAAGCGGCGTTGACGGTGGCCGAGGCATTGGTGTTGAGCACGCGCAGCGTCGCGCCGGCAGGATTGGAAAATGTCAGACCCGCGCCACCGAGCGCGGTGTTGAGTTGCGCCACCACCGAGGCCATGCCGCCGGCGAAACTCACGCCGAGCGTCTGCGTATTCGGCGCCGCGCCCGCGTTCGACAGCGGCAACGCGCTGGCGTCATCGACGCGTACGATCCGCACCTGCTTTTGGGTGTTGGTCGCGGTGTCGGTGTAGGAGATATTGATGCTGTTGCCGTCGAGCAGTCCGGCGGTATTGAGGTCAAATCCGGTCTGCGCGCCCGCTGTCGCGGCGGCGCCGGCCGTCGTCGTATCGGATAGCGACGACGCCAGATTGGCAGCGAGCTGATCGACCTGTTCTTGCGCCTGCACCAGCGTCTGGTCGCGCAGCTTGATGTCAGCCGCGATTTTGCCGGATGACAGGCTGTTGCTCGCGATCAGGTCGATGCCGGGGCCGTTCGGCATCGACACGGTCAATGTGCCGGTGCCAGATTTGGTCGGATCGGCATTCCATTTCGCGTTGGCGTCGAGCGAACCCTTCGCCGTGAAATTCAGTTGCGACGCGATCGAACCGCTCACCAGCGTGACGCCTGAATTGGTAAAAACCGAGGTCTGATTGCTGTTGGGGTCGGTGACGACGCGCACGTCCATCAGTTCGGCAAGCTTGTTGATGGCGACGTCGCGCTGATCCATCAGGCTTGCGGCGGCGGGATCGATCGGCTTCATGCTTTGCAGCCGCGCGTTGATCGTGGCGATCTGTCCCAACGCGACATTCGCGGCCGAGACCGAATCCGAAATGCTCTGCTCGGCGTTCGAGCGCAGCGTCTGGATACTGGCGGATGTCGCGTTCAACGACTGCGCGAAGGATTGCGCTGTCGAAAGCACGCTGACCTGCGCCGATGCGCTGCCCGGGCTCGCCGACAATGTTTGCAGCGATTGCGTAAACCTGCCGTACGTCGTCTCCAGCGAGCCTTCATTGCCCGGCGGGCCATAGACGGATTGCAACTGACCGAGGACGTTCGCCGTCTGGTTGGCATAACCGCCGCCGGACATTTCGGTGCGCAGCTGGCTCTGGATGAATCGGTCGAGTTGACGATCGACGCCCTCGACACGCACGCCGGTGCCGACGCCGGTCGTGGCAATCGAGGTCTGAATCGCGGTCTGCGCGACATATCCCGGCGTCTGCGCATTGGCGACGTTCGACGACACGATCGACATCTGCGCCTGGTTCGCGCGCAGGCCGGTCATTGCGATGCCGAGGGCGGAACTCAAACTCATGGTGCTTGCCCGTTACTAAGCGGTGCGACGTCGATGACGTCGTCGCCGAAATGCCGCGCCACGGCCATCGCCGTGGCCTTCGCCGACCGAACTATCGCAGCACGTTCAGCAGATCCTGCACCATGGTGTTGGCGGTGGTGATGACCTTGGTGTTGGCCGAATAGGCCTGCTGGGTCACGATCAACTTGGTGAATTCATCGGCGATATCCGCGTTCGAACCTTCGAGCGACGATCCATTAATGCCGCCCGAGCTGCCGATGATCGCCACGCCTGACAATTCTGTCGCGGCATAGGCTCCGCCTTCGAGCGACTGCAGGTAATTCGTGCCATTGAAGTGCGACAACGTCACCGAGGCGAGGTTGATGTTCTGCCCGTTGGTGAACGTGCCGATGACCAGACCGCTGTCGCTGACCGCAACCGACTGGAGCTGACCCGCGGCGTAACCATTCTGCGAGATGGTGTTGATCGTCGCGGTGCCGCTGGTGCTCGAATATTGCGTGAGGCCGCCGGACCCAACGTTGAGCGCGACGTTGCCAAGCGACGCGGCGCCGACCGACACATTGGCCAACGTAATCGACGCGGTCGCCGGGCTCGTCAGCTTGCCGCCCGTGAATGTGAAAGTGGTGCCGGCATTGGTCCATGCGACCTCAGTACCAGTGGCGTTGGGATTGCTCTGGTAGAACAGATTCCAGTTGTCGGTATGACCGGCGCCGAGCGCGGAGGAGTCCGTCTTGGCCCAGCGCAACTGCATCTGCACCGGCGCGCCTGTCGCGTCATAACCCGTGACAGCGCCGCCACTGATCGACTGCTTCTGGAACGTGTCGGCGTCGTTGGCGATCACCGTCCCGGTGCCTGCCACGGTGGGGTTGACCGCGAAATCGGCGGTGTTCAATCCGCCGGCGGCCGTGATCGTACCGGCCGTCGCGGTCGCTTTCGCGATCGTGGTCGGCGTCGTCGGCAAGTTCGCCGCATAGGTGATCGCGGCGGTCTTCTGCGCGGGCACGAAATTGTTCTGAAATTGGAGCACCTGCGGGACGTTGCCGAGCGGGTTGCCGGTCTTGGGATCGACCGGCACGCCCATCAGAAAATAACCCGCGCCGTTGACGAGATTGCCGTTGGCGTTGATCTGAAAATCGCCGCGCCGTGTATAGTTGGTGACGCCGCTGAAGGTCGCCTGGTTGTCGGTTTTTCCGCTCTGCCGCTGCACCGAGAAGAAGCCGTCGCCGTTGATCGCCATATTGGTTGCGACAGTGCTCGCGCCGATCGTGCCCTGCGACGAGATGGTCTGCTGCGAGTAGGCGGAAACGCCGCCCGCGACCTGCCGGTTGGCCGAACTCGCATCGCCGAGCAGATCGACGAAGCTGGTGCCGATGCCCTTGTAGCCAACGGTCTGCGCATTCGCGATGTTGCCGGAAATGTTTTGCAGCGCGTAGGACTGCGCCTGCAAACCGCCAACGGAGGTATTCAGCGCATTGAAGATACCCATGACAATTCTCTCCAGCTCAACATCAGGCGGCTTTCGGGCGTCATGCGCCGCAGCCGTATCCA
>JAQGJY010000097.1 GCA_028290325.1 Tardiphaga sp. | reverse complement strand
TCGGGACCTGAGGCATGTTCCGCGAACAAACTAAATTGGTTGGACATGGAGTCGACCAGGATCATTGGATGAGCACCCCAGTTATGCAGCCGCGGCGCAAAATCAAAGCAGGGACTCGGCGCATGTGGCGCGGCATTGCTGGCATTGCCCTGCCAACGGAGCGCTACTGCGGCCGTAGCGCTGCCAGGCTTGATCGAAGTTTACGGCCGGGCACAGCGTGAGCGCGAAGTCGTGCGTCTCGTCGCCGACAAGCTGACCGAGATGTCCATCCAACTCGCGCGGCCCGCCGGACGACAGCTTTCCGCGGTTATTCTTTCTCGACGTTGGCTGCTGTCGCGATCTTTTGCCAGAATTCTTTCTCTCGTATGCAAAAACTGGCGAAATCATCGGCTGGACTTATGACAGGTTCGGCGCCGATAGCGCGCAGCCGTTCAGTGATCAGCGGTGACTTGAAGCCAGCGTTCAATGCTTCGACGAGCTTGTTCACGACGTCCGGGGGCGTATTTTTTGGAGCCCATAATCCGTACCAATTGGTGATGACAAAGTCCGGTACGCCCGCTTCTTTCATTGTCGGCAACTCTGGGAGCAGACCCGAGCGCTCGGGCGTTGAGATGGCGAGCGCCCGTAGCGCGCCGGATTGCACATGGCCGGCTGCAGAACTCATAGAGTCGAACATGATTTGCACTTGCCCGGACATGAGATCGGTCAGGGCGGGCGCTGCGCCGCGATAAGGCACGTGGACGATGTCGATCCCCGCCAGTTGCTTGAACAGTTCGCCCGCAAAGTGCGGCGCGCTTCCACGGCTGGACGACGCAAACGAAAGCTTGCCGGGATTCGCCTTTGCGTAAGCGATCAATTCTCGAACGTCGCGTGCCGGCACCGATGGATTGATCAGCAGCATCAGCGGCACGCTGACGAGCTGCGTGACCGGCGTGAAATCCTTGATCACGTCGTATTTCATGTCGCGCGTGATGGCGGGCGAGATCACATGCGCGGACGCGTTGACGAGAAGCGTGTGACCATCGGGTGCCGCACGCGCCACCTCTTGCGCGCCAATTGTGCCGCCGGCGCCTGACTTGTTTTCGATGACGACGGTGCGGCCCAAAGCACGCTCGAACACGGCGGCCATCAGCCGCGCAGCAATATCTGTCGGTCCACCCGGCGGATACGGCACGACAATGCGGATATTCTGCGTTGGATAATCAGCCGCCTGTAGCGGCAAGCCGGTGACCGCGAATAAAACAGTCATCACGACCGTACTGAAAATCCGCTTGATCATTCTTTTTTTCTTTCTTTTCATCGCCAGTGAGACGGTTAGAAACTGCTCGTCGAACTGTCAATCGACGTTGCGACGGTTGGGCGACCATCACGAGGGGCGCGGCCATTGCGCGTCAGCCGGTCGTTGCCAAGCGCTGGGTTGTGGTCGTAACGGGCCTGACGTCGAAACCGACGCGGGGAAAATGCACTGCAATCTCGCCCAACGCGGCACTGGACATTCGCACCGACACCTCGTCGTCGTCGAGCAGATCGAGGCGGCCAATGACGGCGTCCCTGGCATAGTCATTCGGCCTGATCTCGACGGCCGAACCGATTGGCGGGTCCTCTATATGCGGGTGAGAGTCACGCGGTGCATCGGGTGTCGCCGCGGCTGCGATGGTGAGAGCGGCCGCCGCATCGAGCTCGCTGTGCGCGCCATGCCCAAGGTCCAGCACCCGCGCCATCCAGGCGGCCAGTTTCGTGTAGCCATCGAGTTCATGGACAAGGCGGTCGCTTCGATCGGTGAGAAACCAGATCGTATGATAAATCGCCAGATCCGCGACGCTGAAGTTCTCGCCGCATATCCAGCGCCGTCCGTCTGCCAGCATATTCTCGATGAACGGAAGCTGGGCCCGCACCAACGGCGCATTCCGCGCGGCGGCGTGCTCCACGGCGGCCCGGCTCGGCGTCGGAAGTCCGCGCATCGCGGCACGATCCTCGAACAATTCCCGCGGCATCAGATCGTGATTGCGACCCCAGGCCAGGAGCATGACGGAGCGCAAGAACGTGGTCTCAGCCCAGGACGAGATCGCATTCGCTGCTCCCACGCAGTCATAGGGATAATACGTGCGGTCGGGACATCGTCGCTCGAGTTCGCGCAGTATCAGTCGCGTATCGCAATAGATGTCCGCGCCGATCTGCAAGACGGGGACCCGACGATATCCTCCGGTCAGAGCGACAAGCGCTGGCTTCGGCAGGACCGGCGGAACGATCACGCTTTTCCACGCAATGGACTTGTAGCCCATCGCCACACGCACCTTCTCCGAATAGTTGGAGAAGTCGTAATGGTGCAGAATAATTTCCGGCGTCATCAAATCTCCTGTGGCATTACCGCCCGTCGAAAGGATGCCGGATAGGTGGCGATGGCAAGACTTGTTTTCGCAGCATCACGCGTCGGCTTGAAGGCGATGGTCGATACCGCCGCACCCACCACTGTCGGCATGGGCTAGTCACATCTGAACGTTCTAGATTTGCGGATCGTGCATCTCCACAACCGGCCATCCGGCTTCGTGAAGCAACGCGGCAGTATGCTCACCTCGCTTTGGAGCGGGACGCTCCGGGTTCGGTTGCGATATCGACCATCGACCAGTCGATCGCATCGCCTTGATCCGCCCCTCGGTCGGATGGTCGTGCTCGTCGAAAAATCCCACCGCCTTCAAATGCGGGTCGTCGATGAGGCTGTCGATCGTGGCCAGCGGCACGGCCGGAATGTCGATGCGCTCGAGTTCTTGCATCCACCAGTCGGTCGAATGCGCGGCGATGATCTCGGCCACGATCTCATAGAGCGCCATCGTGTTATGGGTTCGGCCAGACACGGTGGAAAACCGCTCGTCCTCCAGAATGCTTTCGCGTCCGGCAAGACGGAAGAACGCCGTCCATTGTTTGTCCGTGACGAAGACAAGGCAAAGCATGCCGTCGGACGTCGGAAACGGCCGTCTCACCGACGCATAGCGTTCAAACACGGTGGAGCCGAGCGGTGGATCAAAGGTCCGCCCGGCCATGTGGTCCGACAGCACCATGAAGGCCATCGTCTCAAACATGGCGACTTCAATGTATTGTCCTTCGCCGGTCCTGAGCCGGTGATAGAGCGCGCCAAGCGCGGCGTTTGCGGCATTCATGCCTGTCACACGATCCGCCACCGCGATCGGCGCGTATCTACCGCCACCTTCGCGCGCGGCGCCGAGGGAGGGTATGCCGACCGCCGCCTGGATCAAGTCGTCATAGGCCGGTCGATCCGAATACGGCCCTCCGCTGCCAAAGCCGACGATGTTCACATAGATGAGCGATGGGTTGACGGTCTTCATATCCTCGTAGCTCAGCCGTAGCCTCTGCATCGCCTTGATCCGGACGTTGCAGATCAAGACGTCAGCGGTTTTCGCAAGCGCCAAGAAGGCGTCGCGCCCGTTATCCGTTTTGAGGTCAAGGACGATGCTTCGTTTTCCACGGTTCGCGTGCAGATGCATCGGGCCCATGTCGCCGCTGCGCGAGGCGCCGATATTGCGCAAGTTGTCGCCTTCTGGAGTTTCTACCTTTATCACGTCGGCCCCCATCTCGGCCAAAGTCTGCGCGGCGCAAGGCCCGGACAGCATTGTCGTCAGGTCGACGACGCGAACGCCGTTGAGGGGACCGCTCATAGGGTATTCCTTCGGTTGGTGGGCGATGGCCGCGGTTTATCTTTAGTCATTCTCCCGGCCTCAGCACGACCTTGCCGATGACCTTGCGATCCTCGACGCGGCGCAGCCCGTCGGCGAATTGCGACAACGGCAGAACCGCGTCCACGACTGGTCGAAGCCGACCTTGTTCGAACAAGCTGAACAGCTTGTCGAACAGTTTCCGCACCCGAACGCGCGTCGTCGCGTCGGCCTGGGATTGGCCCCACGCCATGTAGAAACCCCAATACACGCCAATGACAGACAGATTCTTCACGAGCAAGATATTGGCGGGAATCTGCGGGATGCGTCCCGAGGCGTATCCGATCGTCAACAGCCGTCCCATCGGCGCCATGCAGCGAAGCGAGACATCGAACATGTCGCCGCCGACGGGATCGAACACGACGTCCGCGCCCCGGCCGCCGGTCAGACGCAAGACAGCATCCTTCACGTCTTCCTGCCGATAGTCGATGCCGTGGCTCGCGCCATGCTCGATCGCGGCGGATAGCTTGTCCTGGTTGCCAGCGATCGCGATAACGCGAGCCCCCAACGCGGCCCCGATCTCGACCGCCGCCAACCCGCTGGCGCCGGCAGCGCCATGAACGAGCAGCACCTCCCCCGGAGCCAGCGAGGCCCGCCAGCTCAGTGCGGCATAGGCGGTCGCATAGATCGTCGAAAAGTGCGTCGCCTGCTCGAAAGGCAATCCATCTGGAATTCGGAAAACGTTTTGCGCCGATACGACGGCCTCTTCCGCGAAGCCACCTGACGGCAGGCCGGCGCAAACGCGGTCGCCTGGCTTGAACATGTTTGTCGAGCCCGGAGACACTTCGATCACCTCGCCCGCGATTTCGGTACCGGGCGTGAACGGTAGCGACGGCCGATTCTGATGTTTGCCTTGAGCGACCAAAAGGTTCGCGAAGCTCACACCGGCCGCACGCACGGCAATGCGCACGGCGCCGTCGACGAGCAAAGGTCGCTCGACATGCGCAAGAACGAGGGACTCGATTCCACCGAATGCATAACCGACGACGGCGCGCATAGCTATGTCTTCACCGTCACGCGGACGCCGGCGGCATCAGGCGCGATGCTTTGCTGTGCGCTCAACCTGATGAGCATCAGAATGCGTTTCCTCTGTCGCGACGTTCGCAATGACGGCGATTGAGTTGAACACATACTGTCCGGTCTGTAGGGCGTCAAATGTTGCAAGCTGATGCCGGTTAGAGGCTGCGGATCAATCTGGTACGCGAAGAACGACGATGGGCGTGCATGACCGCGTCGAAACTTTGCAAGTGCAATTGCTTGCGCACAAGACATTGGTTTTCTGATTAGGTCAGCCGCGTTCAGCCGATTGAGTCGCAACGAATG
>JAQGJY010000004.1 GCA_028290325.1 Tardiphaga sp. | reverse complement strand
CAAAGCTGCTGGGCGCGCATCTTGCGCTGCGCCGGCGCGATGCCGATGTCGCCGAGGCGGTCCATCAATTCGTCGCGCGACAGCCCGACCAGCGACGGCTTGGCCGGCGGGACATAGGTCTCGATCGCGGTCTTTTCGAGCGGGGCGGCCTGAGCGGCGGAAAGCGTCATCATATTTCGTTTTATAAGCAATGCTCGTCGTCATTGCGAGGAGCAAAAGGTTGCCCGGCCTCAAGCCGCCTCTGCGACGCTGGATTGCATCGCCCGGCGAAACCTCGGCAAAAGCCGACATTTCCGCCGGCTCGCAACGACGGAACCAGTTACCGGCAGGTCTGCGACAGCTTGTCGAGCGCCTGCGCGAGGCCCTTTAACGCGAAGGTATCGGTGGTTTCGGTGCCCTTGGACGAGACCCCCTTGACGGTGGCGTCGCCGGCTTTGCGCATCGCCTCGACCAGGCGTTCCTCATCGGCGGCGTTCTTGATCCAGATGCCGTCGCCCTGCGTGTACATCGCGAAGGTCGCGCCGCCGACCGCCAAGGTCGATTCCGAGCCCGGCTTGAGCTGGTAGCCGATCATGATCGAGACTTCGTTGTTCACCTTTTCGGACGGCCGGGTCGAGACGAAGGCATAGGCCGGGTCGCGCGGCCGGTTCGGCGGATTGGTCTTCGATGACGCCGGCTTGGCCAGCGCGAAACAGACCTTGCGGCCGTTCGGCGCGGCCGTGTAAGCGCCCCAGCTGCCGAACTGGCCGACCAACGTCGGCTCGGCGCCGCCGGCCGCGGCCGGCACCGGGGTGGCGGGGGCCGCTTTCGGCGCCGCTTTGGCCTTCGCGGATTGCTTGGCCGATTGCGCCACGGTGGCGGTGATCGCTCCGCACATCAGCGCACCCGCCGCAACGATCGTGAACAGTCCGCGCACCACCATCCGAGCCTCGTCCCGCAGAATCATGACCCAAAAGAGGCGATGGTTCGCGGCCAACTGCAATAGCGATGATTGGCGATTCTGGGAAGCTGGATGGTGGCCGTCATTGCGGGAGTATAGTGCTCCGGTTTCGAGTTAAGGCGGCCGGGTGAGGGGGCAGGTTCACGCTCGGCGTCCAACCCCTCACCCGCCTGCGCTTCGCGAAGGCACCCTCTCCCACAAGGGGAAAGCGGACGATGAACTTGTTTGCTTCCACCAGATCTGCCGCCTAGGTCCGCCCGGCGCGCTGCGCGGCCCATTGCGCGTCGGTCCATTGCAGCAAGTCCTCCGCGCCGGACGAGCGCAAATGCGCGCCACCATCCTGCGTCACCATCTCGCCGTTGATATAGCCGGCCTGATCCGAAATCAGGAAGCTGGCGAGGTTGGCCAATTCCAGATGGTCGCCGACACGGCCGAGCGGATTCATCGCGGTCGGGCTGGCGTCGCGACCCTCGGGGCGCAACTGCGTCGATGCCCCCGAGGTCGGGAACGGTCCCGGCGCGATCGCGACAAGGCGCACGCCCTTCGGCCCCCATTCCACCGCGAGACTTTTCGTCATCGCCAGCACCGCGGTCTTCGCCATCGCGGATGGCACGGTGAAGGCGCGGCCGGTGATTGTGGAGGTCGAGAGAATACTCAGCACCACGCCCTTATGCGCGGTCTCGATCCAATGTCTGCCGGCCGCCAGCGTGCAATAGAGCGTGCCGTGCAGCGTCGGTGCGAGGATCGCGTCGGCCGCGCGCGCCGATAGATGCTCGCTCTGCGCGATGAAAGTCGCGGCGGCGTTGTTGACCAGCACGTCGATCGGGCGCTGCGTGAACAGGTCGGCCATCATGGTATCGATCGCGTTGGCGTCGCGGATGTCACAGCGCCGCGCGATCACATCGCGGCCGAATCTCGCGCGTAACTCCGCCGCGGTCGTTTCCAGCAATTCCTGCCGCCGTCCGCACAGCACCAGATCCGCGCCCAGCTCGGCGAAACGCCGCGCCATCGAAGCGCCGAGCCCCGAGCCGCCGCCGGTGATGAGAATGCGTTTTTCCGCGAGGAGGGATTTGTCGAACATGGAAGCTCCGTCGTTCTTGGCCGTTGCGAAGGGCGACGGCAGTGCTGGTAGCTAGCAAACGGCATTGTCGCACGCGGTGAATTCCGGCATGAAGCACACAACTGTCTCGCTTCGAAAGCCAGATGACGCCAAAAGGGATGATCCGATGAAAGCCATGCTCTGCAATCAATATTGCGGTCCCGACGATCTCGTTCTCACCGAGGTGCCCGATCCCGTCGCGGGTCCGGGCGAGGCTGTCATCGCGATCAAGGCGGCGGCGCTGAATTTCTTCGACATTCTGATGATCCAGGGCAAGTACCAGATCAAGCCGCCGTTTCCGTTTTCGCCGGCTGCTGAAGTCGCGGGCGTGATCGAGAGCGTCGGCGAAGGCGTGACCGATCTGAAGGTCGGCGACCGCGTCGCGGCCTCCTGCGGCCATAACGGCGCGCGCGAGAAGATCGCGCTGCCGATCAATTCGATCGTGAAGATTCCCGACAATCTCGATTTCGATCGCGCCGCCGGCATCTTCATCATCTACGGCACGGCCTTGCACGCGCTGGAAGATCGCGGCTCGCCGAAGCCGGGCGAAACGCTGGCGGTGCTCGGCGCGGCCGGCGGCACCGGCCTGGCCGCGTGCGAACTCGGCAAGTTGATGGGACTCAAGGTCATCGCCTGCGCGTCGTCGGACGAGAAGCTGGCTTTCGCCAAACAGCACGGCGCGGAATTGACGCTGAACTACGCGACGGACGATCTCAAGGAAGGGCTGAAGAAGCTCACCGGTGGCAAGGGCGCCGACATCATTTTCGATCCGGTCGGCGGCACTTACGCGGAAGCCGCATTGCGCGCGATCGCATGGGAAGGTCGCTTTCTCGTGATCGGATTCGCCGCCGGCGACATTCCCAAGATGCCGCTGAACCTGGCATTGCTGAAGGGCTGCGACATTCGTGGCGTGTTCTGGGGCGCGTGGGCGCGCCTCAATGCGCAGAAGAACCGCGCCAATCTCGAAAAGCTGGTGAAGTGGACGGCGGAAGGCAAGATCTCGTCGCACGTCGATCGCACCTTCCCACTGGCGCGGACGGCGGACGCGCTGAAGGTGCTGGCCGGCCGTCAGGCGATGGGCAAGGTGATTTTGCATCCGTAAAGCGAAGCAAAAGCGCGGCTCGGAACGACGACGGCGCCACCCGGCGCGACCGGGGTGGCCCGGTCAACGCCGACGTCCGTGATGACGGTTATGGCGTGGCGGGTTCTTCGATATCATCGAGCCCGGCCGCCAGCCGCGCCTTGGCGGCGTCGCGATGTTCGGGGCGGATGTGACTCGCCACCATGCGCAGCGCGGTGACCAGCACAGCCGCGTCATCGCCGAAGCCGAGCACGGGCAGCATGTCCGGCACGAAATCGAACGGCAGCACGAAATAGGCCAGTGCGCCCAGCAAAGCCGCCTGCACATGTCGTGGCGTCTGGCGGTCGAAGGCGCAGAAATAGGCCGCGAGCAAATCCTCGGCGAACGGCAGCTTGACCGCGAGCCGCTTCAGCTTGCGGCGAAATTCGCGGCGCAGGCGCGGCGGATCCTTGGCCAGATCGTCGGCCGGTCCATACCCCGTGCTGGAAAAATCGGACATCGCTCGCTCCCGTGAACCACTGACTTGGAGAGGCCGCCCCGCCGCGACAAGACCTCAGCCGACACCGAGTTGTCTGGCGATGGCATTCATCGCGGTGGCGAGTTCGACGTCGAGCCGGGTGACGCCGCCGGCGTCATGCGTCGACAGTTCGACCTTGACTGTCTTGTAGGCGTTGCACCAGTTCGGATGATGATCGATCTTTTCGGCGATCAGAGCCACGCGGGCCATGAAGCCGAACGCCTCGTTGAAATCCTTGAAGCTGAAGGTCTTGGCGAGCGCCTTGCCACCGTCGGTTTGCATCCACCCCGCGAGAGATTTCAAGGCATCCACGCGGGCGTCCGCGGACAGTTGATCGGCCATGATCGTCTCCTGTTGAACGTCGCCGCCCCCGCCTGAACCGGACGCGCGATCCGGGCGACGATCCTAGCGTCACAATAATGCACGAAATTGGCGCCATAGCTGCGTTGACCATTTCCGTAATGGAACCGCGTCCCGGCTCAAACCTTGCTAGGGTCGGGCTATTGTTGAAATCGGATTGCCGATCGAATGGGTCACCTGACCCGTCTTTCCTTGTTCCCGTGGCTTTTAACCGGATTGGTAGGCTGTGAGCCTCAAAAGTCAGTTTTCACGTTCGATGGAAGCCTCGGACATGTCACAGGAGCCGATCCATCGGCCGTCGATGGGCTCGGCCCGGCACAAGATGACCTTGCTGGTGGTCGCTGGCGCGTTGCTGATCCTTGGTCTTGGCGCCAGCGCTTATTATTTCGCGATGCGTCCGGTGACGTTGCGGATCGCGGTCGGCCCTCAGAACAGCGACGATGTTAAGGTCATTCAGGCGCTGACGCAAAACTTCAGCCGCGAACGGACGCGCATCCGGCTGCGGCCGGTGACGACCGACGGCGCGGTCGCCAGCGCCGCCGCGATCGGAGAAGGCAAAGCCGATCTGGCCATCGTTCGCGCCGATCTCGACATTCCCAAGAACGCGCTGGCCGTCGCGGCCTTGCGAAAAAATGTCGCCGTGCTGTGGGTGCCGACACCGGCCAAAACCACCGCCAAAGCCGCCGCCGGCACTAAGCGCGCCAAAAAGGACCCCAAGGGGCCGGAGGAGATCACCAAGATCTCGCAACTCGCCGGCAAGAAAATCGGCGTCATTGGCCGGACGCCGGCCAATATCGCCCTGCTGAAAGTGATCCTGGCGCAATACGCCGTCGATGCCGCCAAGGTCGAGTTCGTCCAGTTCGCGACCAACGAAGTGGCCGAAGCCGTCCGCAGCCAGAGGGCCGATGTGTTCATGGCGGCCGGGCCGATCAACAGCAAGATCACCGCCGAAGCCATCGCCGCGACCTCGCGCGACGGCGGCCCGCCGACCTTCCTCAGTATCGATCTGGCCGACGCGATCGCGCAGAATTTCCCGAAATACGAGGCCGCCGACATTCCGGCCGGCGCGTTCGGCGGCTCGCCGGACCGCCCCGAGGAAGAGGTCAAAACGATCAGCTTCCCGCATCTCTTCGTCGCGCGTCAGGGGCTGTCCGATTCGGTTGTCTCGGCGTTCACGCGGCAATTATTCGCCGCGCGTCTGGCGCTGATGGCGGAATTTCCGCTCTCGGCGAAGATCGAGACCCCGGACACCGACAAGGACGCGGTCATCGCCGTGCATCCGGGCGCTGCGGCCTTTGTCGATGGCGAGGAAAAGTCGTTTCTGG
>JAQGJY010000060.1 GCA_028290325.1 Tardiphaga sp. | reverse complement strand
CTCGGCTTTGCCGCGCGTGCAGCATTTGCGGGCCACTTGCCCCTCACCCCGACCCTCTCCCGGTGAAGAACGTGGAGAGGGAGCGCGCTGCCGATGCGGCTCGTGCAGCCGCCTCAAACCTCGAGCCACTCTTTCCTGACCGCGTCGTTGGCCTTCAATTCCGCCGGCGTGCCTTCGAACACGATCTTACCGTGGCCCATCACATAGACCCGGTGCGAAATCCGCATCGCGATCGACAGCTTCTGCTCGACCAGCAGAATCGCCACGCCGCGCCGCGCGATCTCGGCGATCAGATCGCCGACCTGCTGCACGATCAGCGGGGCGAGGCCCTCGGTTGGTTCGTCAATCATGATCAGGTCGGGATCGCCCATCAGCGTCCGGCACATCGTCAGCATTTGCTTTTCGCCGCCAGACATCACGCCCGCCGCCGTATCGGCGCGCGCGGCCAGATGCGGAAACATGTCGAGCATGTCCTGCAATTTCCACTTGCCGGGTTTCTTCGGATCCTTGACGCCGAGCATCAGGTTTTGCCGCACCGTCAGGCTCGGGAAGATGTCGCGATGCTCCGGCACGTAGCCGAGGCCGAGATGCGCGATCTTGAAGCTCGGCAGCCCGGCGATATCCTTGCCCTTGAACAGGATGCTGCCCTGCGGCGGCACCTCGCCCATGATCGCCTTGACGGTGGTGGAGCGGCCGACGCCATTGCGGCCGAGCAGGCTGACGACTTCGCCGGCGTCGATATGCAGATCGACGCCCTGCAAGATGTGGCTCTTGCCGTAATAAGCGTGGAGGTCGGTGACCTTGAGCATGGTGTCAGCCATCACGCGGCCTCCTCGCCGAGATAGGCTTCCTTGACCTTGGGATTGGCCCGAATTTCCTGCGGCGTGCCGGAGGCGATGATCTGGCCATATACCAGCACCGAAATGCGATCGGCCAGTCCGAACACCACGCTCATGTCGTGCTCGACGATCAAGAGCGTGCGGCCTTCGGTGAGGCGGCGGATCAGCGCCACGGCGCGTTCGGTCTCGGCGTGGCTCATGCCGGCGGTCGGCTCGTCAAGCAAGATCACATCGGCGCCGCCGGCGATGGTGATGCCGATTTCGAGCGCGCGCTGCTCGGCGTAGGTCAAAAGACCTGCCGGCACGTCGCGGCGCGCCGTCAGATGAATGTCGGTGAGAATGCGCGCGGTGCGCTCACGCACCTCGGGCAACGTGTCGATGTTTTTCCAGAACGCGTAACGTTGGCCGGTCGCCCACAACACGGCGCAGCGGATGTTCTCCCACACCGTCATGTTGGCGAAGACGTTGGTGACCTGAAAACTGCGCGACAGTCCGCGCCGATTGATCTGATAGGGTGGCAGATGCGAGATCACCTCGTCGCGCAACAGCACTTCGCCGCTGGTCGGCTTCATGTAGCCGCTGATGAGATTGAACGTCGTCGATTTGCCGGCGCCGTTGGGGCCGATCAGCGCGTGGCGCTCGCCCTTGGCGACGACCAAGCTCATGTTCTGGATGATCTTGGTGACGCCGAAACTTTTCTCGACGTTGCGCAATTCGATCGCGGTGTTGCTCACGGGCGCGTTCATGCGGCCAATCCCTTTTCGCGGGCGACGACGAGCGCGTCGTCCCAAGCCTGCGCGACGCGGGACCATGTCCGGCGCGCCACGACAAAGCCGCCGATCAGCAGCACGACCGCGAGGCCCCAGGTGAGCGGGCTCGCCGCGTTGAACGCCACGCCAAAGGCGCGGATGTTTGGATTGCCGTCGCCGTGTGCGGCATAGACGGAGCATTCGATGACGAGGATGAGGCCCGCGACCATCGCCAGCGTCGGCACGAACGCCACCGCATAGCTTGGGATCACGCGGCCGAGCGTGCCGGCCCGGATCAGTGGCCGGTGCATCATGATCAGGCCGGTGAGGCCGCCCGGCGCGTACATCACGACGGCGATGAAGATCAGCCCGAAATACAACTGCCACACTGGGGTGACGTCGGACAGGCCGAGCGACAGGATGGTGACGAAGATCGCGCCGACGATCGGGCCGATGAAGAAGCCGACGCCGCCGATATAGGTCGCGAACAACACGGTGCCGGATTGCACCGCGCCGAGATAGGCCGAGTTGGCGATTTCGAAATTGATCGCGGCGAGCGCGCCGGCGATGCCGGCGAAGAAGCCGGCGAAGCAGAAGGCGAGGTAGCGGATGACGTGCGGATCATAGCCGACGAACTGCACCCGCTCGGGATTGTCGCGCACGGCGTTGCACATGCGGCCGAGCGGCGTGCGGGTCAGGGCATACATCGCGACCATGGCGATCAGGGTCCATGCCGCGACGAGATAATAGATCTGGATTTGCGGCCCGAAGCTCCAGTCGAACACCCGCAGCAATTTGGTGCGGTTCGCCGAGATGCCGGCTTCGCCGCCGAAGAACGTCCGCAGGATCAGCGCCGACGACGCCACGAGTTCGGCGAGACCAAGCGAGATCATGGCGAAGGCGGTGCCGGAGCGCTTGGTCGAGACCCAGCCGAGCAACGCCGCGAAAGCGAGGCCCGTGAGGCCGCCGATCAGGGGCACCAGCGGCAGCGGGATCGGCGTCTTGTTGGCGGTGAAAATATTGATGGTGTGGATGACGAGAAAGCCGCCGAGTCCGTAATAGACCGCGTGGCCGAAGGAAAGCATGCCGGTTTGGCCGAGCAGGATATTGTAGGACAGCGCGAAGATGATCGAGATGCCGATCAGGCTGAACGTCGTCAGCGAGCCGCCGGACGAGAACACTTTTGGCAGCACGATCAGCACGGCGGCGACGACCAACCAGATGGCGTAGAATTTGAGCCGGTCGGACAGCGCCGGCAGCGGCGGCGCGGCGTTGTGGGGGGTATCGGTCATGTCTCGCGAGTCCCCAAAAGGCCCATCGGTCTGAAGATAAGGATCAGCACCAGCAACAGATACGGCATGATCGGCGCGATCTGGGCGATGGTGACGTTCCAGATGTCGGACAACCACGTCGTGGCGTAATCCGGGCTGAGCGGGCCGAGCACATCGGACAGCGAGCCATTCATCGAGACCGCGAAAGTCTGGACCAGGCCGATCAGCAGCGACGCGACGAACGCGCCGGGCAGCGAGCCGAGCCCGCCGACCACGACGACCACGAAGAGAATGGGACCGAGCAGGCCGGCCATGTTCGATTGCGTCACCAGCGCCGGTCCGGCGATGACGCCGGCGACGGCGGCCAGGGCGGTGCCGACGCCGAACACCATCATGAAGATGCGGCCGACGTTATGGCCGAGATGGCCGACCATGTGCGGATGGGTCAGCGCGGCCTGCACGATGAGGCCGACGCGGGTCTTCTTCAGCGCGACCAGCAGGCCGACGAAGATCACGATCGAGATGAACAGCATGAACATCTTGAAGGCGGGGTAGTTGGTCGAGAAGATCGTGAAGGCGGGAAAATCCAGCGCGCGCGGCACGCGGAAATCGACCGGGCTCTTGCCCCAGATGATCTGCACGATCTCCTCGATCGCGAAGGCGAGACCGAAGGTGAACAGCAGCTCGGCGACGTGGCCGTTCTTGTGGACATGGCGCAGGCCGAAGCGCTCGACCGCCGCGCCGATCAGGCCGGCGAGGAGCGGCGCGAATATCAGCGCCGGCCAGAACCCGACCCAGCGGCTGATCTGAAAGCCGAAGAACGCGCCGAGCATGTAGAAGCTGGCATGGGCGAAATTCAGCACGCCGAGCATGCTGAAAATGACCGTGAGCCCGCTCGCCATCAGAAACAGCAGCATGCCGAACAGCACGCCGTTCAGCGTGGAGATGACGACGAGTTCAAGCATAATCATAGCCTACCCGATGGAGGGGCGTCTTAACCTCTCCCCGCGCTTGCGGGGAGAGGTCGGTGCGTTGACTGACAAAGCGAAGCGTTGTCGGTCGCGCGCCGGGTGAGGGGCTGGGCACTTGCACCGCATGAAGGTGGTTATGCGCTGCAAGTGCCCGCCACCCCAACCCTCTCCCCGTGAAGGACGGGGAGAGGCAGCGCGCTGTCGTCGTTGCTTGCTTACGGCCGCTGCATCTTGCAGGTGGTCGGCAGCATGGTCTGCGCGGTATCGATCTTGGCGACCGAACGCCAGCCCCAGCCGGTCTTTTCCTCGTCGAACTTTTCCTTGTCGGAGCGCGCGCCGAGTGAGGAGATGTAGATCGGCTGGAAGAACTGGTGGTCGTCCTTCCGCATGATGCCTTCGCCGCCGTTGAGCACGCCGAACTTCATGTCTTCGAGCGCGCCTGCGACCTTGACCGGATCGAGCGACTTGGCCTTTTCCGCGGCCGCCGCGAACATCCGCATTTCATTGGCGGCGCGGGGATAGAAGTTGCTGAAGTCGTATTTCGCGCGCAGCGCCGTCTCGTAATCCGCCGCCGGCTGGTAACCGCCATTGGCGATGCCCTCGCTGACCTGGAACACCTGATGATCCAGGCCCGCTTGCTTGATCGCCGTCGGGCCGCCGGTGCCTCCCGCGTAATAGGTGTACCAGTTGACCTTGAGGCCGGCATCGGCGGCGGCTTTCAGCAGCAGCGCGAAATCCTGGCCCCAGTTGCCGGTGATGACGCTGTCCGCGCCGGACGCCTTGATCTTGGCGACGTAGGGCGCGAA
>JAQGJY010000028.1 GCA_028290325.1 Tardiphaga sp. | reverse complement strand
GTTTTGTTGGCGCTGTCGCCGGCTCACGCCGCCGACGAATTCCCGTTCGGGCTTGAGATCACGCTCGATGCTGCGCCGATGCCGGGCTCGAAGCGGCGGCCGAATATCGAGATCGGCGATGCCGGCGAAGCGCGCATCGCACTGTTCTGCAAAAGCGGCAAGGGCCAATTCTCGGTCGCCGGCAACACGCTGGTTTTCGTCGCGGGCGCGATGGAGGAGCGCGCCTGCTCGCCGGCGCAGACCGCGACCGATGACGCGCTGCTGGCATCCTTGAGCGAAGCCGCGACCTGGACGCGGCAAGGCGACGTCGTCACTTTCGTCGGTCCGAAGCCGCTGCGGTTTCGGATCAATACGAATTGACACCTGTGTCGCGGACGCGCCGCGGCGTCGTCAACGCCGCAGCGCGGAGTTCGCGGCCGGGGCAGGCCCTCAATGGTCTTGCCGCAAGATCAGATCCGCGCAGAGGCCCGCGCTCTGCAACACGCCGGTGTAACCGCCGCCGCCGGCATAGGCTGACGACAGATACAGGCGTGGCAGCACGGTTTTCGGCGAAGGCGGCGGAGCGCCGGGCGACGGCGCGAAACCATAGACCGCGCCATTCGGTGCGTTGAGATATTGCCGCACGGATAAGGCCGAATTGAACGAGGAGGCAACGATCGCATCCTTGACGCCGGGATAGACGCCATCGAGAGCCGCGACAATCGCGTCCTGCCAGCGGCCGCGTTTGTCGCGATAGGCGTCCATATCGGACTCATCCCAGTTCGACAGATGATCCGGCCCGAAGATCGACAGCACATAAGGTGGCGCGGGCACGCCCGAGTCGATCGCGGCGTAATCGACGATCGACAGCGGCGGCATCCGGTCGCCGGGCTCGTCCTTCATCAGCGTGGTACCGGCCTTGAAATCGGCGAGCCGCTTGAGCCACGTCGGCAGCAGTTGCGTCGAATAGCCGGTGAAACCGAACGCGCGCGGCGGCTTCGACAGGCCAAGCGTCAGCGCGAACAATGAAATCGACGGCGATTGATCCGCGTATGAGTCCATCAGCGTCCTGCCAGCACCGCCGCCGAGCAACGCGGCGAGCGTCGCCGGCGCGGCGTTGCTGACGAGACGCTCGTAGCCGAGCGTCTTCGGGTCGCTGCCGTCTTTCGCCGAATGCGTCACGGTGTTGGCCTCGACATCGACCGAGGTCACGACGCGGCGCAACGCGACCTCGCCGCCGCCGCGCATCACGATCCGGGCCAGCGCGCTCGACAGCCGCTGCGAGCCGCCTTGGACATAGCGTCCGCCGCTGGCGAGATAGCGGCCTTGCGCCGTCGCGAAATGCGTCCACGCCAAGGTCGCCGGGTCGTCGTGATAATAAGCGAGGTTGGCGGCGAGCGCGCATTTGATGGGCTCGTCATCGCCGAACAGATCGTCGAGTTTGTCTTGCAGCGACAGCGTCGCGTCGGTGGTGTCGCCGGCGATCACCGCCCGCATCTGCGCGAACAGTTGCGCGACAGGCTCGCGCTGATCGGGGAAGCGCGTCGCCAGGGCAGCCGATGCGGCTTCAAAATTGTCAGGCAGCACGAAGGGCGTATCGAGCGGACCGCCGCGCGCCTCATACAACGCGCCGGCCGGAACGAATGTGACGGTGTCGAGCACACCCGCGCGGGTCAGCACGTCATGCTTCGGATCGCGCGGGTCATGCGGGTCGCTGGTCTCGTGCAGCGAGCCCTCGACGAACAGGTCGCCGACCTTGTAGCTGGATGCGGCGCCGCCGACGGAGTTGCTGCGCTCGATCACCAGTACCTTGCGTCCGGCCTTGGTCAGGATTGCCGCCGTCGCGAGGCCGCCGAGGCCCGCGCCGATCACCACCACGTCATAGCTCGTCATTGATCGTGCAATCCCGCGAAGTGTCGCAATGGGGGATGTCTTTGCGGTTCGTTGCGGGGATGTCAAACGCCGGAGGCACCGGGGTGCATCATGGCGGCCGTGTTCCCCTATCCGTTGCGGACCGGGTGGCGTCGCGACGCGACGTCGGCTGAGGGGTCAAGTATGAACAGAACCCCTCGGCCTTGGGCCGGGCCGCCCTCAACCGTAAGGGGAGGGGACGCTGAATTCGATCATCGCGTTTCGAGGCGACGCGCGGTTACTTCCACACCGCCTTGTCGGCATCCCAGCGCTGGCCGTTGAAGGCCTTGGCCAGCATGGCGACCGTGGCGAGGTCGCTCTTCGGATCGCTGTCCTCCTCGCTGAAACTTTCGGCCGCGGAGAAAGTCAGCTTGGCGCCGCTGCTGTCGTCGGATGTCGTCGTCACCGGACCGGAGACCCACAGCATCAGCTTGTCGGTCGCGCCGGGTTTGTCGGGGGCGACCAACGCCGTGACCTCCGTGGTCTCCGTCAGCTGCAGCGCCGGAAACACCTGGCTTGGACGCTTGAACGTGAGCAGCAACTTGCCGCTGCTGTCGCTCCAATGGCTGGATATGAGCTTGGTGGACAGCGACGTGGCGAGCACATTGCCGATCGCGGTCGCCAGTTTATCGCGGTTCAGCGCGTCGCCGTCGCGCCACTCCGCGGCGCTGAAACGGACGGCGCGGTCCATCTCGACAAGGCCTGTCGACCAGCCGGCGGCGACGACGCCGGGCGCGGTCTTCGCCTTGGCGACGAAAGCCGCCGCCTTGTCCGGATCGACGGTGAGATAGATCGTCTGCTGGCCGGCGCGCAGCGCGTCGCAAGCGACGTTGAGGCTCGATAGCGCGACCTCGACATTCTGGCCGCGCAGTGAGCGCAGGAAATCCGACGCGGTGTCGAGCTTGATCTTGACCGCGATGGATTCCGGCGACACTTCGGTGAAATCTTTCGGGGCCACCGCGATGGTGTCGTCGCTCGACTGGCTGTCGCGGAATTCGGCCTCGCTGAGGTCGGTGTTGTCGGTCGATGTCACCTCGGTGGTGGTCTGGCCGACCGTGATCTGGCCCTTGAATTCGAACGTCTCGCCGGTCGGCCTGCGGTTGAGCTTGACGGAGACCGGCAGCTTGTCGGCTTCGCTTGTCGTGGTGCCGGTCAGCATCGTCCCGTTGATCGCCAGCGTGGTGACGAAGCGATCCTTGCGCGCCGATCCGCGATCGGCGGGATAGCAGACGTCGAGCGTCGCGGCGGTCACCGTCTTGCCCTGCCGCGTCTCCTTCAGGATGACATCGGCATTGCCATCCATCAGCCCATCGACCGATGTGAAATAGCGCGTCTCGATGGTGTTGGCTGGTTTCGGCGCGCTCTTGAGCTGAGCGTCGGCAACGCCGGACGCGGTGGTCATCAGGCCGATCAGACAAAGGCGGAGGGCGTGCATGGTGGGTCCTGCGGGGTCGAGAATCACTCCGCGTCAACATACCACGATGAACGAAAAGCAGAGGCCGCCCGGAGGCGGCCTCGAGGAATTTGGCCGTGCCCCGGACGCGATGCGAGACGCCGTCTTGCATCGCGGAGCCGGGGCGGTAACGACGGCAGCGTCCGGGACAGGCTGGAGCTTAGAAGCCCATGCCGCCCATGCCGCCCATGCCCCCCATGCCGCCACCGCCCGGCATCGCCGGGGCGGCCTCCTTCGGCAGCTCGGCGACCATGGCTTCCGTCGTCACCAGCAGACCGGCGACCGAGGCGGCGTCCTGCAAGGCGGTGCGGACGACCTTGGCCGGATCGATGATGCCCTTCTGGACCATATCGACATAGGTTTCGGTCTGGGCGTCGAAGCCGAAGGTCTCGGACCCGTTTTCCAGAATTTTGCCCACCACGATCGAGCCTTCGACGCCGGCATTCTCGGCGATCTGGCGGATCGGAGCTTCCAGCGCCTTCAGCACGATGTTGATGCCGGCCTGCACGTCGGAGTTGGCGTTGACGATCTTGCCAACGGCCTTCTTGGCGCGCAGCAGCGCGACGCCGCCGCCCGGCACGATGCCTTCCTGCACGGCGGCGCGGGTGGCGTTGAGCGCGTCTTCGACGCGGTCCTTCTTTTCTTTCACTTCGACCTCGGTCGCGCCGCCGACGCGGATCACCGCGACGCCGCCCGCCAGCTTGGCCAGACGCTCCTGCAACTTCTCCCGGTCGTAGTCGGAGGTGGTTTCCTCGATCTGCGCCTTGATCTGGTTGACGCGGGCCTCGATCGCCGGCTTCTTGCCGGCGCCGCTGACGACGGTGGTGTTCTCCTTGTCGATCACCACCTTTTTGGCGCGGCCGAGCATCTGCACGGTGACGTTCTCCAGCTTCATGCCGAGGTCGTCGGAGATCAGCTGACCGCCGGTCAGGATCGCGATGTCTTCCAGCATCGCCTTGCGGCGATCGCCGAAGCCGGGCGCCTTGACGGCCGCGACCTTGAGGCCGCCGCGAAGCCGGTTCACGACGAGCGTGGCCAAGGCCTCGCCCTCGACGTCTTCCGCGATGATCAGCAGCGGCTTGCCGGACTGCACGACGGCTTCCAGCACGGGCAGCATGGCCTGCAGGCCCGAGAGCTTCTTCTCGTGCAGCAGCACGTAGCAGTCTTCGAGTTCGGCGGTCATCTTCTCGGGGTTGGTGACGAAGTAGGGCGACAGGTAGCCGCGATCGAACTTCATGCCCTCGACGATATCGACCTCGGTTCCGAGCGACTTGTTTTCCTCGACGGTGATGACGCCGTCATTGCCGACCTTCTGCATCGCCTGCGCGATCATCTTGCCGATCGCGGCGTCGCCGTTGGACGAGATGGTGCCGATCTGCGCCACTTCGGCGGAGGAGGCGACCGGCTTGGCGCGCTTGGTGATGTCCTTGATGACGGCAGCGACGGCGATGTCGATGCCGCGCTTGAGGTCCATCGGGTTCATGCCGGCGGCGACCGACTTGGCGCCCTCGCGGACGATCGCCTGCGCGAGCACGGT
>JAQGJY010000469.1 GCA_028290325.1 Tardiphaga sp. | reverse complement strand
ATGCTGTCGTTCGTCCCGGACGGCCTGACCGGGCCCTATCCGCTGGTCGTCGTGCTGCACGGCTGCACCCAAACCGCCGCCGGCTATGACGTCGGCGCGGGCTGGTCCACTCTGGCCGAACGATATGGTTTCGCGCTGCTGATGCCGGAGCAGAAGCGCAGCAATAATCCCAACACCTGTTTCAACTGGTTCGACCCGTCGGACACCGTGCGCGACGGCGGCGAGGCGGCCTCGATTCGCCAGATGATCGCGCGGATCAGTGCCGATCATGGCATCGACCAAGGGCGCGTCTTCATCACCGGGCTGTCGGCGGGCGGCGCGATGACCTCGGTGATGCTCGCGACCTATCCCGACGTGTTTGCCGGCGGCGCGGTGATTGCCGGCCTGCCCTATGGCGTCGCCGGCAACGTCAGCGATGCGCTCGGCGCGATGCGGCAGCCATCACCGCGCGCCGCTGAAGCTCTGGGCGACCTGGTGCGCCGCGCCAGCCCGCATCGAGGCGCGTGGCCGCGCATATCGGTCTGGCACGGCAGTTCGGACCGCACCGTGCATCCCGGCAACGCCGCCGAGGTCGTCAAGCAGTGGCTCGACGTCCATGGCCTGCCGTCCGCGCCGATGTCGCAAGGCACGGTCGATGGCTATCCACGCCAAGTCTGGTGGGGAGCCAACGGCGAAACCGTCGTCGAGTCCTACACCATCACCGATATGGGACACGGCACACCGCTCGGTTTCGGCGCCAGCGAGGAACGCTTCGGCGCGCAAGGCCCGTATCTGATCGAGGCCGGCATTTCGTCGTCTTATTACATCGCGCAGTTCTTCGGCCTGACCGACCGCATTCATCGGCCGCGCGCCAAGCCAGCGGCTTTCTTGAGCCCAACCGATCGCGGTCACGCCAAGCCGTCGCCGAAATCGGTCGGCAAAGCCACGCCCGAAACCGTGACGTTTTCCGCGCGCCCCGCCGATGAAACCCACAGCCCGGCGCGGCGGATTCGGTCGATCGATGTCAATGCCGTCATCACCCGCGCATTGACCGCCGCTGGCTTGATGAAGTAACGGCCGCCTCAAATTGTGGCAGCGGCGTGATGGTTGAGATCGGAACCATCTTATCGCTTGGCTCTTATGTCGTCTTGTCATCACGACATGAGGAGATTTCTATGATTCGCCGTTTTCTCGGAACTGCCGCTCTCGTCGCAGCACTCGCCGTCCCCGCCATCGCACAGGCGCAGGGCGTGCCCGGCGGCATTGAGCGCGGATCGCGTGAGGGTGAGCGCGCTGGCGGCCCGGTCGGCGCGATTGTCGGCGGCACCATTGGCGGCGTCGTCGGCGGCATCAACGGCGTTCTCGGCGTCGATGAACGTCCGCGCTTCCGCTCGTACGTCGTCGAACAGCGCCGTCCGTCCTATACCTATCGCGAAGACGTCCGCGTCGGTGCGGTTCTGCCGGAAGCCGGCGTGACCTATTACGAAGTGCCGCGTGAATACAACGCGCCGAACTATCGCTACACGGTCGTCAACAACCGCACCGTGCTGGTCGATCCGGCGACCCGCCGCATCGTTGAGGTCGTCGAGTAAATCGATCGACCCACAAACGAAAGGCCGCCCCTCAGGGCGGCCTTTTTGTTTGGCGATGACCGATGCTCAGTAACGCCGGCGGCGCACCATGCCGACGACGAGCAAAAGCAGTATCGCGCCGATCGTCGAATAGATGATGTTCGACACCAGACCCGATCCCAGCGTGATGCCAAGTTTTGGAAACAACAGGCTGGCCACCAACGCGCCGACAATGCCGACGAGAATATCACCGATGATGCCGAAGCCGGTGCCGCGCACGATCTTGCCGGCCAGCCAGCCCGCGATCAGACCGACGAAAAGAATGACCAGGATACCTTCGTTCGAGAGATGCATTTGAGTTTGTCCCCTGTTGCGCGGCGGCTGCAATCGCGCCGCGTTCTACCATCATTTTACCATTAAAGATGACGACAATCATCATAAACGGTTCCGAACGTCGAAAACGGCTGCACAAAATGCCGTTGCAACTTTTCAAAATGTTCCACGTTGAGGCACATGACAAAATCCGACACATGGTACGTGGCCTACACCCCCGACAGGTCGACACGATCCGAAGACAAGAATTCTTCAGGTCCGGTGCGCACGACCAAAACCTTCAAGTCGGAAGCCGAGGCCAAGCAATTCGCGCTCGACATCATCGCCAAGGGCTGGACCGTCAGCGCCGGCACGCTCAATCCGCACCAGCCGAAGCAGACGATCGCGGCGGCGCGCATCGAGAAGTGGGCTGATCCGCACGGCTTTTGATCTTACGTCAGAAACGGGTTTGTCATGCGCTCCTGGCCGATGCTGGATCCCGGTCCGTGGCCACAGATAAAGCCGACATCGTCGCCCAGCGGCAGCAATTTGTCGGTGATCGAGGCGATCAGCGTCGCGTGATCGCCGCCGGGCAGATCGGTGCGGCCAACCGAGCCCGCGAACAGCACGTCACCGACCAGAGCGAAGCGTAACGCTTTGTTGACGAACACGACGCTGCCCGGCGAGTGGCCGGGGCAATGCAGAATATCGAACGTCAATTCGCCGATGCTGGTGGTGTCGCCTTCCTTCAACCAGCCGTCCGGCGCGAAATTGCGAACCCCGGTCATGCCGAAATTGGCGCCGCTTTCGACGACGTGGTCGAGCAGGTATTTGTCGGCGATATGAGGCCCGGTGATTGTCACGTTCAGCGCGTCGCGCAGTTCGGCGGCGCCGCCGACGTGATCGATGTGGCCATGCGTCAGCCAGATCTGCTCGACGGTCACGCCGGTTTGCTTGATCGCCGCGAGGATTTGCGGCACGTCGCCGCCGGGATCGACGACGACGGCTTGCTTGGTGGCCTCGCACCACAACAACGTGCAGTTTTGCTGGAACGGCGTCACCGGAATGATGGCGGCGCCGACTTTCGGTTTTTCGGTCTGATCGGTCATGACGTCACCTTGCCGATTTTTCGGCTGCCGCCAAGAGACAAACACGACAAAATCACGATAGGTTCGGGGATGGAATCGCTTGCCCGCATCGCCGACGCCGACCTGCCGACCGACTTGCCGACCGACCGCCGCCAGTCCGAGACCGCGCTTGCTATCGCGCGCGGCACGGCGCGCTGGCTGCGGAGCTTCGGCTTTGGCTGTGTCGCCGAATTGCCGTTGCCATCCGGCCGCCGCGCCGATCTCGTCGCGTTGAATGCCAGAGGCGATATCTGGATCATCGAGATCAAATCGTCAGTGGCGGATTTGCGCGCCGACCAGAAGTGGCAAGACTATCGCGCGCATTGCGACCGGCTGTTTTTCGCATTCACGCAGGATCTGCCCTGCGAGATTTTCCCGGCCGAGACCGGGCTGATCGTCGCTGACGCTTACGGCGCGCATTTGCACTGCGACGCGCCGGAGCATCGGCTGCCCGCGCCGACGCGTAAGCTGATGACGATCCGATTCGGGCTCGCCGCCGCGACCCGCCTGAATCGGTTGTTCGAT
>JAQGJY010000427.1 GCA_028290325.1 Tardiphaga sp. | reverse complement strand
ACAATCAGGAGATGGAAGCGCTGGCGATCGCCGTCGCGATGCGCGAGGCGCATGAACTCAACAAGTCAGCCGCCTTGGTGACGCCGGATCGCGCGCTGGCCCGGCGCGTCATCGCCGCGCTTGGCCGTTGGCAACTCGTCGTCGATGATTCCGGCGGCGACGGATTGATGGAGACGCCGGCTGGCCTGTTCGCGCGCCTCGTGGCGGAAGCCGCCTGTGACGGGCTCGAACCCGCCACGCTGCTGGCGCTGCTCAAGCATCCGCTGTCGCGGCTCGGGCGCGCCGCCGGCGGCTGGGACCGCGCGACGCAGACGCTCGAACAGGCTTTATTGCGCGGCACGCGGCCGAGCGAGGGCTCGCAGGGACTGATGCAGGATTTCGCGCGGTTCCGCGACGATCTGGCGAGGCTGCACGCCAAGGAGCTGTCGGGCATTCACCCTTCGGAGCCGCGCGCGAAACTGAAACACGCCGCGCTGGACGAAGCCGGCGCGCTGATCGCGGCGTTGCGCGATGCGCTGGCGCCGTTCGAGGCGGTCGCGAACGCGCCGCGCGATTTCGCCGACGTCGCGCGCTGCCATCGCGCCACGATCGAAGCGCTGTCGCGCGATGCCGACGAGATGGTCGCCGCATTCGATGGCACGGCGGGCGCGGCCTTGTCGAAAGCGTTCGACGATCTGCTCGCGAACGATGCGCCGAGCGGCCTAACCGTGACGCGCGGCGATTACGCCGAGGTGTTTCATGTCGCCTTCGCCGATCGCGTGGTGCGGCGGCCGCAGATCGCCGATGCGACGTTGCGGATTTACGGCCCGCTCGAAGCGCGGCTGACGGCTTCCGACCGCGTGATTCTCGGCGGACTCGTCGAGGGCATCTGGCCGCCCGCGCCGCGCGTCGATCCGTGGCTGAGCCGGCCGATGCGCCATGCGCTTGGTCTTGATCTGCCGGAGCGCCGCATCGGATTGTCCGCCCGTGATTTCGCGCAGATGCTCGGGCAGCCCGATGTGATTTTGAGTCATGCCGCGAAGGTCGGCGGCGCACCGGCGGTGGCGTCGCGATTCTTGCATCGACTCGAAGCGGTCGCCGGGCAAGCGCGCTGGAAAGCGGTCAATGCACGGGGCGAGACCTATCTGCATTACGCGCAGGCGCTCGACAAACCGAGTGATGTGATGCCGTGCGCGCAGCCGCAACCGAGACCACCGCGCGATGCGCGCCCGTTGAAACTGTCGGTGACGGCGATCGAGGACTGGCTGCGCGATCCCTACACGATCTACGCCAAGTTCATCCTGAAGCTTCAGCCGCTCGATCCGGTCGATATGCCGCTATCGGCGGCCGATCGCGGCATGGCGATCCACAATGCGCTCGGTGATTTCACGCAGGATCATCCGGCCGATCTGCCTGATGATATCGTCGCCGCCTTGCGCGAGGCCGGCGCGAAACATTTCGCGCCACTGATGGATCGCCCGGAGGCGCGCGCGCTGTGGTGGCCGCGATATCTGCGGATCGCATCGTGGTTCGCGGCCTGGGAAACCGAGCGCCGCATGAATGTGAAAACGATCGCGGCGGAAACCGGCGGCGCGATTGAAATTGCGCTGGATGATGGCCGCGTGTTTCATCTATCGGCCCGCGCCGACCGCATCGAGCATCGCAACGATCGCACCTTCGCGATCGTCGATTACAAGACCGGCCAGCCGCCGACCGGCAAGCAGGTGCGGATGGGGCTGTCGCCGCAACTCACGCTCGAAGCCGCGATTTTACGCGAGGGTGGTTTCGACGGCATCGCGGCCGGATCGATCGTCAGCGAACTGGTCTATGTGCGCCTGAGCGGCAACTCGCCGCCGGGCGAGGAGCGCGTTCTCGAACTCAAGCGCGATCGCGGCGAGGAGCCGCAATTCGCCGACGATGCGGCGGTCGAGGCGCGCGCCAAGCTCGAAGCGATGATCCGCAAATTCGACGACGAGGCGACGCCGTATCGGTCGCTCGATCTGCCGATGTGGTCGAACCGCTACGGCGTCTATGATGATCTCGCGCGCATCAAGGAATGGTCCGCCGGCGGCGGCGGCGGAGACGAATCATGAGCGGCCCGCGTCTCATTCCCGACGAGGCCCGCGCGCGGCAGGCGCGGGCCTCGAACCCGACGTCCTCGGCGTTCGTGTCGGCCAATGCCGGCTCCGGCAAGACCCACGTGCTGGTGCAGCGGGTGATTCGCCTGATGCTGAGCGGCGTGCCGCCGGAGAAGATTCTCTGCATCACCTTCACCAAGGCCGCCGCCGCCAATATGGCCGAGCGCGTCTTCACCACGCTGGGCCACTGGATCACGCTCGACGATGCGAGCCTCGACTCGGCGATTCGCGACGCGGGCATCGCGCAGCCGACGCCGGACACCCGGATGCGGGCGCGCGAATTGTTCGCCTGCGCGCTGGAGACGCCGGGCGGCTTGAAGGTGCAGACCATCCACGCGCTGTGCACGCGGCTGCTTCAGCAATTTCCGTTCGAGGCCAACGTGCCGGCGCGGTTCACCGTGATGGACGACCGCGACCAGAAGGACATGCTGGAGCGCGCCAGCCTCAAAGTGCTGCTGGAGGCATCCGGCGCGCCCGACAGCGCGGAGGGGCGGGCGCTGGCGACGGCGATGACCTCGGCGGCCGACATGACGTTCCGCGACGTGGTGCGGCAGGCGACATTGAGCCGCGATCAGTTTCTCGCCTGGACCGATCGCGCCGGCGACGTTGCGACCGCGATGGCGCAGCTGTCGCAGGCGCTTGGGATTGACCCGTCGGACAGTGCGGATGCGATCGACCACGCCATCGTCGATGGGCCGCACCTGCCGCGCGCGAGCTGGGCAAAGGCCGCCGACGTGTTGAAGAGCGGCGGCGTCACCGACGGCAAGCAGGGGCTGAAATTGCGCGCGGCGCTGAATTTGTCCGGCGACGCGCGGATCGACGAATATCTCAGCGTCTTTCTCACCGACGCGATGGCGCCGCGCAAGTCGCTCGTCACCAAAGCCTTGGCGACGAAGCAGCCGCGTCTGGCGCAGAAACTCAATGCCGAGGCCGAACGCCTCGCGCCGTTGCTCGATGCCAAGCGCGCGGTGGCGATGCGCGATCGCACGCAGGCGCTGTTGGTGATCGCCTCCGGCGTCGCCGCGCATTACCGCCGCGAGAAGCGCGAGCGCGGCCTGCTGGATTTCGACGACCTGATCGACAAGACGTTGCAGATGCTGGGACGCGTGTCGTCCGGCTGGGTGCATTTCAAGCTCGATCGCGGCGTCGATCATGTGTTGATCGACGAGGCGCAGGACACCAGCCCGCGACAGTGGGACATCGTCGCGCATCTGATTTCGGAATTCACCACGGGCGCCGGCGCGCGCGACAATGTGCAGCGCACGATCTTCGCGGTCGGCGATGAGAAGCAATCGATCTTTTCGTTTCAGGGCGCGGCCCCGCGTGAATTCGACGCGCGGCGCAAATCGCTGCAAAGCCAGTTCGTGGGCGCCGGGCTGACCTTCGATTCGGTCGCCTTCACCTATTCGTTTCGCTCCGGCACCGCGATCCTCAATTCGGTCGACCACGTGTTTCGCGACGAGCCGATTTTCAAGAGCATTCATGCCGTCGAGAACGGCTATCCAATTCACGAATCGCTCGCCGACGCCGGGCCGTCCTTGATCGATCTGTGGGCGCTGGAGCAGCCGGACCCGCGCGCCGACACCGAAGGCTGGGATGCGCCGTTCGACGCGACGTCCTCGACCAGCCCCGAGGTGAAACTCGCGCAGCGCGTGCAGGACGAAATTCGTCAGCTGATCGCGGACGGCACGCAGACCGGCCCGGTCGGCCGGCGTCGGGCGCTGAGTTACGGCGACATTCTCGTTCTGGTGCGGCGGCGCGGCGGCGCGTTCGATGCGATCATTCAGGCGTTGAAACATGCCGGTGTGCCGGTGGCCGGCGCGGACCGGCTGCGGCTGACCGAACACATCGCGATCATCGATCTGATGAACCTCGCCGACGCGATATTGCTGCCGCAGGACGATTTGGCGCTGGCGACCGCGTTGAAGAGCCCGCTGTTCGGCCTCGACGACGACGATCTGTTCAAGATGGCGTGGCAGCGCAAGGGCTCGCTGCGCGAGGCGCTGACGCAGCACGCCAAAGACGACGCGAGGCTGGCGGCGGCGCTGAAGCGATTGCTGGCATGCGAACGGCAGGCCGTGTCGCAAACGCCCTTCGCGTTCTATGCGTGGCTGCTCGGTGGCGACGGTTTCCAGAACGGCGGACGCGCGCGGTTTCTCAGGCGGCTCGGCTATGAGGCCAACGACGCGCTCGACGAATTTCTCGAACTCGCGCTCGGCTATGAGCGCCGCGCGCCGGCGTCGCTGCAAGGCTTCATGGCGTGGCTGCGCGCCGCCGATACCGAGGTGAAGCGCGACATGGAGATGACGCGCGACGAGGTCCGCGTGATGACCGTGCATGGCGCCAAGGGGCTGGAGGCGCCGGTGGTGTTTCTGGTCGATACCACGACGTCACCGGCCGATAGCGCGCGGCTCAATCTCATTCATCTGCCGCACGGCGAGTCCGGGTCGAACGTGGTGGTCTGGGCCGGGCGCAAGGCCGACGATCCGCCAGCGGTCGCGCTCGCCCGCGCGGCGATGATCGCGGACACCGAGGATGAATATCGCCGGCTGTTGTATGTCGCGATGACGCGCGCGGCGGACCGCCTGATCGTCGGCGGCTGCATGCCCGGCAATCGCAAGGAGGTGCGGCCGCTATCGTGGTACGATCTGATCGCGAAGGGGCTCGACCGCGCCTTCAACGAGGCGGTGCTGCATATGGAGACCGTGCCGCCGCCCGACGGCGTGGTGAAGCGCTACACCCGCAGCGCCGACGTGATGCCGCCGGTCGTCGCCGCGCAAGCGCCGCCAGTCAGCGCGCCGAAGGCATTGCCCTCGTGGCTCCGCGACAAGGCGGCGCGCGCCGGGGCGGCCGAGCCGCTGCTGCGGCCCTCCGAGGGCGGGGATGACGCCGGCTTCCGATCGCGGCGCGGTGATTCGCCGGAACTGCGGGCGAAGGCGCTCCTGCGCGGCTCGCTGGTGCATCGGCTGTTGCAATCGCTGCCGGACATTGCCGCGGAGCGGCGCGCCGCGGCGGCGACGGCCTATCTCACGCGCAACGCCGCGACGTGGCGCGCCGACGAGCAGGCCGCTTTGGTCGCACGAATTCTGGCGATCATCGCCGATGACCGGTTCACAGCCTTGTTCGCGCCGGGCAGCCGCGCGGAAGTCGCGATCGTCGGCCGCGTGCCGCAACCCGGCGGCGGCACCGCGCTCGTCTCCGGCCAGATCGACCGCCTCGTGGTGACGCCGCGCCAGGTGCTGATCGTCGATTACAAGACCAACCACGCGCCGCCGCGCGATCTTGCAAGCGTGCCGGCGGTCTACGTCCGGCAGCTGGCGCTGTATCGCGCGGTGCTGATGAAGCTGCACCCGGACAGGCCGGTCCGCGCCATGTTATTATGGACGGAAGTCCCTGACATCATGGAGATTTCCACCGAACTTCTGGATCGGGCGCGGGATGCGGTCATCTTGCCGTGACCGTGCTTGACCGGGCGGGACAGGGTTCCTACGTTGATCGGGACATAGCAAGGCGCGCGCGCCGCTCACGCAAGGAAGAACGTCATGGCCGTTGGCAAGGTTTCGGATTCCGATTTCGAGGCGGAAGTCCTCAAGGCGACAGGCCCCGTCGTGGTCGATTTCTGGGCCGAATGGTGCGGACCGTGCCGCATGATCGCGCCGGCGCTGGACGAGATTTCCGCCGCGATGGGCGAGAAGGTCAAGATCGTGAAGCTCAATGTCGATGAGAGCCCGCAGACCGCGTCGAAGTATGGCGTGATGTCGATCCCGACCTTGATGATCTTCAAGGGCGGCGAGATGGCCTCGCGTCAGGTCGGCGCCGCGCCGAAGCAGAAGTTGCAGCAGTGGATCACCGCCGCGGTGTGACGCTGCCTCGTGATCGAAAAAAGCCGGCGAGCGATCGCCGGTTTTTTTTGTTTTCAGCACTGAGCTGTACCGATTGCTGGCTCACCTCTTCCTGCTGGGGAGAGGTCGGAGGCAAGCGAAGCGCGCCTCCGGGTGAGGGGGTCGACGGTTTCGATCGTGTTAGCCCCCTCACCCGACCTCGCTTCGCGAAGTCACCCTCTCCCACAAGGGAGAGGGGACGATGAACTCGATCGCTTCGATCAGTTGAAGCCTACCTCACCCACCCCGTCGCCAGGGCGCTGGCCCAGTCCGGCTGTCCGTTCGCGCGGACCAATTCAGCCATGGCGTTGTGATCGTAAGGCACCTGCCGGAACGTGACCTGCCAGCGATCGTCGCGGCGTTCGATAATGGCGTAGCTCGCATCCGGCGTCCCGGTCTGCATCATGTGCGCGTAGGGCGTCACGCCGCGATAGCCGGGGCAGCCGACGCTGCCGGGGTTGACGATCATCCGGCCGTCGCGCAACCGGACCGCGCGCGGCGTA
>JAQGJY010000421.1 GCA_028290325.1 Tardiphaga sp. | reverse complement strand
GAGGGATCGTAATAGATCCGCTCATGCAGGCCATCCTCGGTCTCGATGCTGACGCGCGCGCCGAATGGATGCGGCCGGCCTTCGAGGCGATCGTCCTGCACCACGTCGAACCTGTCGGCCAGCGCATTGATCGCATCGTCGCCGAGCCGCGCGTAATCGTCCCAGCCGAAGCGGCCCTGATCGAGCGCCAGCGCGCCGGTGAAGAACATCGAGAACTGACCGCCGACGATCGAGTCGGGCCGGCGCTTGGTCGCCTCATCGCCGGTCAGCGTAATCCCGTTGCGATGCAGGCCGATCTCGACGCGTTTCACCTGGTCCGGCGTCAGATTGTGCTCGCGGCGCATCGCGATCAACGCGTCGATCGCGGCATGGGTATAGCGGCAGCTCGGATAGGGTTTGACGCCGATCTTCATGGTTTCATAGATCGTGCCGAGGCCCGCGACGGCCTTGTCGGGATGCGCGTCGTCGCTGTAGCCGACCAGCAAGCCATGCTTGCCCTCGACGGACTCGCTGGAGCCCAGAAAGTCATGACGCGCCAAAGTCGCGGCGATGACGCCGTTCATCGCCGCCGCGCCGACCTGATAGCGTTTGTTCCAGGCGCCGTTGACGAGAAACTGCAACGAGCCCGCGGCCTGACTCCCGGACACGCCGAAAGCCGAGACAATCTGCCCTGCCGTGAGACCGAACAATTTTGCCGCCGCCGCCGCCGCGCCATAGGTGCCGGCGGTCGCGGTGGGATGGAAGCCGCGCGCATAATGCGAGGTCGGGTCGAGGGCGTTGCCGAGCCGGCAGCAGACCTCATAACCGGCGACGATCGCGGTGAGCACGTCGCGGCCCGACGAGCCCATCATCTCGCCGACGGCGAACGCGGCGGGCACGACCGGCGCGGACGGATGCAGCGATGAATCCGCATGCGTGTCATCGAAATCGAGCGAATGGCCCATTGCGCCGTTCAACAGCGCCGCCACCGCCGGGGTCCACGTCCGCGTATCGCCGAACACGGTGGAATCGCCCTTGCCGTCGAGCGACAGCGCCTCGACCATCTTGACGATCGACGGCGTCGATTCGGATTCCTTGCGCGCGCGGATCGCGCTGCCGAGAAAATCCAGCGTCAGCGTCTTGGCGCGGGTCAGCACCTGCGGCGGAATGTCGTCGAATTTCAGTTGCGCGACATAAGCGGCGAGCGTTGCGGTTTCATCAGCCATGAACGGTTCCTCGATTTTGCGGCACGGTAGTCCGCCGTCACGCGGCGGACAAGTGATCCACAGGCACAGCCGCTTTGCAGCGCGCCGGGCGATCATGCGATACAGCTCGGATGGCAAACCTGTCGACATGGTTGAGCGAGGTCGCGGAACGCCGCCGCACCGAGATCGGGCTGGCGCTGCGGATCACGGTCGCGTCGCTGTTGTCCTACGTCATCGCGCAGGCTTTGAACTTGCATCTGCCGCTGTGGGCGGTGCTGACCTCGATCATCGTCACGCAGCTGAGCGTCGGACGCTCGCTCAAGACGACCGGCGATTATCTGATCGGGACGCTCGGCGGCGCGCTCTATGGCGGTTTGATCGCGGTGTTCATCCCGCACAGCAGCGAATGGGCTTTGCTCGCGGTGCTGGCGCTCGCGATCCTGCCGATGGCGCTGCTCGCCGCGATCCGCCCCGGCCTCAACGCCGCCCCGGTGACCGCCATCATCGTGCTGCTGGTGCCGCTGATGTCGCACATCGATCCGGTCGCCTCCGCCATCGACCGCGTTTTGGAAGTCGCGGTCGGCGCGCTGATCGGGCTCGGCGTGTCGTTCATCGTGCTGCCGTCGCGCGCGCACGGCCTTGCCGTCGCCGCCGGCGCGAAAGCGCTCGAACTGATGGCGGTGGCGTTCGAGGGCCTGCTGGCCGGCGTCACCGGCGGCATCGACCGCGACGGCCTGCATCGCTTGCAGGACGGCATCGGGCAATCGCTGGTCGCGCTCAACGGTGTCGCGCTGGAAGCCGAGCGCGAGCGTCGCGTCCGCGTCGCGATGGGTCCGGATACCGGCCCGCTGTTGCGGACGCTGCTGCGGCTGCGGCACGATATGGTGATGATCGGCCGCGCCGCCTCCGCGCCGTTGCCGGACGTCATCCTGTTGCGCTTCGGCCCGGTGCTGACGCAGGCCCGCGAGGCGATATCGGCCTATCTGCATGATTGCGGCACAGCCCTGGCCGCGCGCCAGGCCGCGCCGTCGCGTGATGCGATCCGTGCCGCGCGACAAGCCTATGCGGCGGAGGTCACCGCCGCGCGGCACGATCACATGACGCGGGATTTGCCCGGCGACGTCGCCGAGCGGTTCTTCGCGCTCGGCTTTGCGCTGGATCAGATGAATGGCAATCTGCGCGACCTCGAACGCATCGTCAGCGAATGGGCCAAACCCGAGACGATCGCGACCATAAAAACAAAAAAGGAAACGCCATGACGACGAGCTTTTTGCGATTGCGGCAAATTTGCCTGGTGTCGCGCGATCTGCCGCGCGCCATCGACGACATTCAGTCGATCTTCGGCGTCAGCCTGTGCCATCGCGACGACGCGGTTGGCAAATACGGCCTGGAGAACGCGTTGTTTCCATTCGGCCAGGCGTTTCTCGAAGTCGTCGCGCCGACCCGCGACGGCACGGCCGCGGGCCGCTTCCTCGATCGTTCCGGCGGCGTTGGCGGCTATATGGCGATCTTCAATTGCAACGACGTCGAGCGGCGCAAGGCGCATGCCGAGTCGCTGGGCATCGCGATCGCCCATGTGATGGATTACGAGACGTTCTTCGGCATCCAATTGCATCCGCGCGATTGCCGCGCGGCGATGATCGAGTTCGATCGCACCCAGGGCGGTGATGCGCTCGACGGCCCCTATCATCCGGCCGGCCACAACTGGCAGGCGCATATCAAAACCGACGTGACCCGCCGCATCACCCGGGTCGAGATCGAAAGCCCGACGCCCGACGACATCGCCGCGCATTGGTCCGCCATCACCGAGATTCCGCTCGGGCCTGACCGAACGCTGCCGACCCCGCTGATCGATATCCGCGTCGTCCAAGGCGGCCCGCGCGAGACGTTGCGCGCGCTGCATCTCGATGTGGTGGATGCCGCGGCCATCAGCCGCGCGGCCGAAGCGCGGGGCTATACGGTAACCGGTCGGTCGATCGAACTGTGCGGCGTACGGTTCGATTATTAAGGCTGACATTCCTGGGCTCGCGCGCATGTTGCGCGAGGAACCCGGAATGACGGAGTCGCCTATCGCAAGTCGCCTCTCGTAAGACTTCGCAAACCATATCGATTCAAATTGTCCCTATCCGACGTACGTCGGCGGCATGATGCCGTTGTCTGTCCAGTCATCGTCGTGAGGGGGCGTCCGTGTCGAGTGTCGAGCTGCGTAACCAAATTGCCAAATGTCACCGTCTCGCACGAATGACGGACGCGGAAACCGCGCGGCGACTTCTCCAGCTCGCCGACGAATACGAGGCCCAGATGGCGCGCCAGACCGCCGTCTCGCCCGGAACGGAAGCAGAACTTCTGCGTTGCGATCGACAGGAGTTTTGACATGGCAACCACAACCAGCACAGCCGAATCCAACACCGAAAAAAATCCCGACGACTGGGTCTCGGGCGACGAGCCGATGACCGGCGCGCAGAAATCCTACCTGAAGACTCTCAGCGAGCAGGCGCACGAGGCCGATCCGACCGACCAGGATCTGACCAAGGCGGAAGCCTCGAAGATGATCGATGCGTTGCGGGGCAAAGCCGGCGTCGCCGGCTCGAAGAAATAATTAGAGTCGGATGACATCGACGCCGTCGCCGTGCGCGGCGGCGAGGTCGACGACGTGCCGATGATGCGTGAACAAAATCATCTGCCGATCACGGCCGGCAGCGGCGAGCAATCCTAGCGCCGCCGAGGTGCGTGGCTCGTCGAAACTTGTCAGCAGGTCGTCGCCGAGGAACGGCATCGGTTCCGACGTGCGGCGTTCCAGCAGCGCCAGCCTCAGCGCCAGAAATAGTTGATCGCGCGTGCCCTCGCTGAGGCCGGCGATGGGCACGCTGCCGTCGACGCGTTGCGCCAGCAAGGTCGGCTGCTCGTCGTCGCCGTAATCGATGCCGAGTCCAGTGAACGCGCCAGTGCTTGCGAGGGCGAACAACGCGCTCGCGCGTGCGATCAGGGGATCCTGCACCAGCGCGCGGTGGCGCTCGATGGCGCGCGTCGCCAGCCGCGTGGCGGCCGCCCGCAACAGCCAGCGTTCCGCGATATCGGTCAGCTCGGTGGCGGCCTCGGCGCGCGCCGCCGCGGCGGCGACGGCGTCGCGGCCCTTGGTCAGCAACGCCAAGCTCTGCTCGGCCTGATGCAACCGCGCCGAGGCCGCGCGCATGTCGGCGAGCACCTGATCCTGCTGCTGCGTGGCGCGCGCGATGTCCGCCGGCAGCAAATCGAGATCGACGCCGGCTTGTTCGGCGCGCAACGTCGCTTCATCGCGGCCGTCGGCGATATCATGCAGCTCGCGGGCTTGCGTGGCGCGTTCGCTGCGCAAAGCCTGCCGCGCGATCAGCCGATCGAGCGGCAAGGCCAGTTGCGCGATGTCGGCGACGCCGAGCGCGAGACTTGCCTCCGCCAATCCGCTCGCCAGGGCCTGTCGCTGCACCATCACCGACTGCCGCGTTTGCGTGCGCCGGGTCGCGGCAGCGCGCAGCCGCTGGCACGCATCGGCATTGCGGCGCATCTCCGCGAGCCGCTCGGCCATCTCCGCAAGCCTCTGCTGCGATGTGGCCACCGCATCCGGCGCGATGCGCGCGGCAATGGCGGCGACATCGCGGTCGAACGCCGCCAGATCGGCCTCGATCGTCTCGACGCTGCGGCCTTCCCGTTCGAAACTCTGCTTATGCACGGGAACCGATTGCCAGACCGCCAGCGCCGCGTCGGCCTCGATCGGCGAGGCGCTGGCCGACAGGCCGACCGACGCCATCGCGGCCGGCCATGCCGCCTGCTGATCCACGCGTTGCCGCCGCGCGGAGTCCACGGCGGCGGCGGCCTCGGCCAGATCGCGGTTGGCGCGCCGCCGCGCCACGTCGCGCTCTTTCGCGTTGACCCAATGTTTCTGCAACTCATCGAGGCGCGCTTTGGCTTCGCGATAGAGCAGCTCGGCGTTGAGCGACGCATCCGGCGCGCGGCCCATCGCGGCCAGCAGCGTCAGCAACGCGCCCCGGCTTTCACGCAACCGCGCGTCGAGGACGTCCAGTTCGGCCTGCTGAGCCTGACCGGCGCCGAGCCGCGTCACGATCTGATCGAATCGCTCGCGCCAGCGCAGCATCTCGGCCGGTCGGCGCGGCGACAGCTGCGATGCCTCCCAGCTGTGCCGCCATGATGTTTCGACCGCGTCGCGGCGCGCCTGCAAGCGCGTCAGATGGCTGGCGCTGTCGTCGCGCTCGCGAGCCTGCTGATCGCGCCGCGCCAGTGCCGCCTCGCGCAACGTGGCGCGCTCGCTGTCGCTCAACAAACGATCGGTG
Source organism: Tardiphaga sp. (assembly GCA_028290325.1). GTDB lineage: Bacteria > Pseudomonadota > Alphaproteobacteria > Rhizobiales > Xanthobacteraceae > Tardiphaga. Next base: position 9,957 of record JAQGJY010000421.1, on the reverse strand, counting down.
ATGTCGTCGATCCCGATCGACGCCGCCGCGACGTCCGCCAGCCGCGCATCACGCATCGCACGGTCGCCGTCCAGCGCGGCCTTCAGCGCCTGCAAACGCGCGTCGCGCGCCCGCCGCGCGATGTAAAGATCGGCCTTGCTCGCGACCGTGCCGTCCCCGGACAATCGCGTCAGCTCGGCCTGCGTCGCCGCGAGCGCCATATCGCCCGCCGCGATCGCCTCGACGAGGCGATCGATCTCGTTATCGGCGAGTTCGGCCGCGCGGGCATGCGCCGTTATCACCGCATGATCCGGCAGCGGCAGCGCCGCGAGCGTCGTCACGTCGCCGGGATGCGGATCGAGCGCCGCGACGGCGGCGGCGAGCTGGCGCTGCTCCAGCGCCAGCGCGGACGAATCGCGACGCAACCGGTCGGCCAGCGCCGGAACGTCCGCCAGCGCATCGAGCCGCTGCCGCAACGGTTCGGGATCGGCGATCGTCCGCGCCGCATCCTCGCCCTCGAAGTCGGCGACCTCGCGCAAGGCCCGCGCGTGGCGCTCCAGCGACTGCGCCTCGTCGTGCGCCGCGCGGATCGCGGCGTCGATCGCCGCGCGCGCCTGTGCCAGCGCCGCGTCGGTCGGCTGACGCGCCAGCACGTCGTCGTGCGACGCGAGGCCGAGACGCCGCGCGGCATCGGTCAATTGATCCTGCGCCGCCTGCCGGGCCTGGCGCCGGCGCGGCAGATCGTCGATCGCCTTGCGCACCGCGCCAAGCCGCTCGCGCAGCGCATCGATCTCCGGGCCCGCCACCAGCACGTCATCATCCACCGCGAGCGCGGCGATCGCGGCGGCGTCCACCGCATCGGCGCTGTCCAGCGCCCGCAACTCATCCGCCAACATCGTGTCGTCGGCGAGTGCCGCGCGCCACGCGTCCAGCGTCGCCGGGGCGATCTCCGGCAGATCGGCATGCGCCTCGATCTCGGCGCGCAGGCTGTCGAGCCGCGCGAGCTTGCCGCGCACCCGCAAGGTCCGCTGCCAGCGCGCGAGGTCGCCGCCCGTCGCCGCGTGTGTCGCGTTGAAGGCGTCGAGCTGCGCGCGCGCTTCGACGACGGCGGCTTCCGCGCCGTCCAGCGACTCGCGCGTGACCACGGCGTCCTTCAACGCGCTGGCCGCCGCATCATGGCGGTCGAGCGCGACATAGAATGGCCGGCTGGATTTGCGCGGCGTGAACATCTCGTCGGCCTCGGCCTTCAGCGCCTCGCGCCGCTGCGCCAACAACGCCACGCCGGCCGAACTCGCGGCCAGCGTTTCGGCGAGGCTGCCGCCGGCCTTGAGCAGATCGCTGCCGCCCTGCCGCAAAGCCGGCGCGGTGAGGCCGAACTCGCGATTGAAGTCCGCGCGCGTCAGCCCGGCGACGAAGGGCGCGAGGTAATCGTCGGGCAACGCCTCGTCGTGCGCGCCGCTCAGCGTGTTCTTGGTGCCCTTGCGCCGACGCGCAATGAGCAACCGCCCGTCGGAATGACGAAACGCGCCCCCGACCCGCAAAGGTTTCGGACTCTTCACGAAGTCGTAGGTCGTCACATGGCCGAAGCCGAACAACAGGTCGCCGATCGCCGACAGCATCGAGGTCTTGCCGGCCTCGTTGGCGCCGAACACCACATGCAGCGACGCATCCGGCCGGAACGTCAACACGCGGTCGGTGAACAGGCCGTAGCGTTCCAGCGTCAGGCTCTCGATCTTCATGACGACAGACGCCCGTTGAGAAAAGCCCGCGCCTCGCCGGCGAGCCGCCTCAGCCGCTCCGGATCGCTGCCGAACTGGTCGCGCAAATCGCGCGGCATCTTGTCGGCGATGGATTTGAGCAGCTCGGCCAGCTCGACATCGAAGGCCGGATCGTCCACCGCCGCCGCCAGCAGTTGCGCGACATCGAGACGGTCGGCTTGCGACAACGCCGCTTCCGGCTGTGGCGGCAATGTCGTCGCGATCTTGACCTGCTCGACCCAGCAATCGTCGGCGACGCGAAAGCCGATCGCGCGCGCCTCGTCCTGGATCACCTCGCGATCGGCGATCAATGCGTTGTGCAGCGACGTCGTGCCGGCCAGCGTGATCCGCACCGCCAGCGCGCGATCGTCGCTGCGCGCATGCAGCTCGGTCAGCGTCGCACCGATGCGATCCAGCACGCCATTGGCGCTGTCGCAGGCGGAGACATCAATGGTCTGGTGCGCCCAGCGCGCGCCGTCGAACACCAGCGGCGTGACAGCGACGATGCGGCCGTCCTCGACCGTGACGCGCATCGCGCCCTTGGCGCCGGTCTCGCGCACGCTGCGGCCTTGCAAGTTACCCGGATAGACGATCCACGGATCGCGGCTGACGATTTCGGCGGCGTGGATATGCCCGAGCGCCCAGTAGTCATAGCCGAAGCGGCGCAGGCTCTCGACGCTGCACGGCGCATAGCCTTCGTGACCGCGGGTGCCGTCAAGCGCCGTATGCAGCACGCCGATATTGAGCCAGCCGTCGCGCCGCGTCGGATAGCTCTGCACGAAATCATCCGGCACGTTGCGCGATGAAAAACTGCGGCCATGCAGCGCGACGCGCCAAGCGTCGAGCGCGATGCTGCCGGCTTTGTTGGACGGGAACGTCTGCACCGAGTCAGGATATTTGAGCGCGCGCGACATCACGCTGTCGGCGTCATGATTGCCTTTCACCAGGATCGTCGGGATGTTGGCGCGGTGCAGCGCGCCGAGCGCCCGCACGAAGAACAATCCGGTCGTGACGTCCTTCCAGTCGCCGTCGAACACATCGCCGGCGATGATGAGGAACGCCGCATCGCTGGCGATGGTCTCCGCCACCAGCGCCTCGACCGCGCGGCGGCCGGCCTCGGCGAATCGCGCCGCGACGGCCTTGTCCTTGAGGCCAAGCCCGTCGAGCGGACTGTCGATATGCAGATCGGCGGCGTGAATGAAACTGAAGCGCATGATGTCCGGTCGGGGTCGGGGCGACGCGTACCATCGCCGACCAGAGGTTGCAGGGCAACCCACGGCTGGCACGGCAGTCGAAGCCCGCGCGGGTTAGTCCGCCGCCGACGAGTCGGCGATGATGCGCGACAGCACCGGCCAATACAGGTCGCCGAGCCCGGCGTCGATCGCCTCACCAAGTCGGCGGTCGGCCAGGTCCGCCCCGCTGAGCGGGAGGCCGACCGACTTCGCCAGATCGCGCGCGTAGCCGATGTCCTTGCGCGCGTAACGCGCCGAAAACGCCCGCTCCGGAAACTGATCCGGCAGCATCGCCTTCATGCCGTGGTTACGCAGCGCGAAACTGTCCGCCGAACCTTTCATAAAAGTCTCGAACAACAGCTTGCCGTCGAGCCCGGCGCGCGTGGCGGTCTCGAATGCTTCGGCCAGCGCCACCACGGTCTGCATCAGCACCATGTTGTTGAGGATCTTCACCACCTGGCCCGCGCCCACTGCCCCGCAATGGGTGATATCGGACGCGAAAGTCGCGATCAGCGGCTGCAACAACGCGAAGGTCGCGTCATCGGCACCGACCATGACGCTGAGCGTGCCGTCTTCCGCCGCCTGCCGGGTCCGCGCGATCGGCGCATCGGCATAGCGCGCCTCCTTGACGGCGAAGCGCGCCGCAAGATCGCGCGTCAGATCGACCGGCGAGGTGCCGAGATCGACGATCAGATGCCGCGCATTGGCTGCCGCGAGCAGACCGTCAGGGCCCGTGCAAACCGCCTCGACCTGCGCGCCGCTCGGCAGCGCCATGAAAACGATCTCCGCCTGTTGCATCAGCGCCGCGACCGACGCCGCGCGCCGCACGCCGGAGGCCGCGAGGCGATCCAATGGCGCCGCGTCGCGATCGAAGCCGATCACCGGCGATCCGCTTTTGCGCGCCAGGTTGCGGCAGATCGGTTCGCCCATGACGCCGAGGCCGATGAAGCCGATCGCTGCCGGCATCGTCATGAGGTTCGCGCGGCGCTGATGTTGGCGCCGGCGGAATCGCCCGCGAGGCGGCCGAACACCGAGCCCGCCATCAGGCCGGTGCCGCCGGGATAGTTGAAATAGAACAGCCCGCCGACCAGCTCGCCGGCCGCGTAGAGATTCGGGATCGGCGTCTCGTCGACGCTGACGACCTCGCCGGCTGGGGTGATCTTGATGCCGCCGAACGTGAAGGTGATGCCGCAGGTGACCGCGAAGGCGAGATAAGGCGGCTGATCCAGCGTGTTGGCCCAGTTGCTTTTCGGCACCAATAGTCCGCGCGTGGTGCGGCCATCCTTGACGTTGGGATTGAACGGCACCTCGGTCGTCACCGCCGCGTTGTATGCGGTCACCGTCGCCATGAAGCCGGCCGGATCGACATCGTCGAGTTTCCGCGACAATTCCTCCAGCGTATCGGCCTGCACCTTCGTCACCTGACGAATCCGGTATTCATCGCGCAGCAGATGCGCGACCTTCTGATCGAAGATCTGCCAGGCGAACTGGCCGGGCTGATTGAGAATCACGCGGCCATATTTCGCGTAAGTATAGTTGCGGAAATCCGCGCCCTCATCGACGAAACGCTGCCCGGTGGCATTGACCATGATGCCGAACGGATAAGAGTGCTTTTGGAACCCGTCGCCGACCGCGAGGTCGCCATGTTCCGGCGCGTTGCGATCCCAGCCGACGGCGTGGCAGCCGGACCAGTTGCCGGTTGGCCGTGCGCCGATCGCCATCGCCATCTGATGGCCCGCGCCGGTGTTGAAGCGGGTGCCGCGCACCTTGGCGAGATCCCAGTTCGGCCCGAGATAGCGCGTGCGCCATTCGGCATTGGCCTGAAAGCCGCCGCTGGCGAGAATCACCGCCTTGCCGTGGATGTCGCGGCTTTTGCCTTTTTCGCGGACGCGCACGCCCCGCACGCCGTCATCGTCGGCAATCAAGGACAACGCGCGGGTCTCGAACAGAATATCGATGCCCTCGCGCTTGGCCGACGCGTGCAGCGCCTCGACCAGACCCGGCCCGCCGCCCCACGCCTCGACCGTCAGCCCGCCCCAGAATTTGAACTTGCCGTCGACCTTGAAGGCCTGCCGGCCATAGATCGGCGCGAACCGCACACCCTTGTCGCGCATCCATTTCATCGTCGCATGGCTGCGCCGCACCAGCAGCTCGACCATGTCGGGATCGGTGCGGTTCTGCGTCACCCGCGCCATGTCGTCGAAGAACATGTCCTCGCTGTAGATGCCGAAATCCGTGTTGGCGATTTCGCTCTCGGTGAGGTCGGGCATCAGCGCGACAAGATCGTCAACCGAATTGTAGGCGACCCGCATGGCGCCGGCCGTGAAGGTCGAATTGCCACCATGCTCGCCGTGCGGCGCGCATTCCAGCACCACCACGCTGACGCCGTGTTCGCGCGCCGCCAGCGCCGCGCACATCGCGGCATTGCCCGCGCCGACCACGATGACGTCATATTCGCGAGTGTCCGCCATGCGCCGCGCTACCGCCCCTGATGTTTTGGATCGACGCGAAACGCGCCGTCGCGATCATGCAAACACAGCGTTTTGCACGCCGCAAGTCATGGCAGCCAAGTCCTGGCAGTCAAGTCGTGGCAGTCAGACCATTGCCGTCGGATCGGCAGCGATGTCGCGTGAATTGGGCCGGCCTCGGGTTCGCGCGCGACGCGCGTGGACCGTTCGCGGCGGCGCCGGAGCGGGCCGGTCGATCTGGCTCATGATCCGCGACGATCCCGACCTGAAAAAATTCTCGATCTGAAAAAATTCTCGATCTGAAATGAGTGGTGCCCAGGAAAGGACTCGAACCTTCACGGCCGTTAAGCCACTGGCACCTGAAGCCAGCGCGTCTACCAATTCCGCCACCTGGGCCCAACGCGGCTCGTCACCGCATCAGAACGCGCCCGTCGCCGGAACGCTGCGGGTTAGTACGGATCGGTCACGCGCTTGTCAAATCGTTCGCGGCGCGGCAAATCCATTGTACAGTTCAGCGGCGATCCGCGCCCGACACCGCCGCAGCGCGCCGCGAAATCAGATCAGGACAGCCGCCATGCCAGCGCCCATCGACACCCTCGTCACGATTTTCGGCGGATCGGGCTTTGTCGGCCGTCATGTCGTGCGCGCGCTGGCCAAGCGCGACTACCGGATTCGCGTCGCGGTGCGCCGGCCGGAACTCGCCGGTCATTTGCAGCCGCTCGGCAAGGTCGGCCAGATCCATGCCGTGCAGGCCAATCTGCGCTATCCCGCCTCGATCAAGGCGGCGATGCGCGACAGCCACGTGGCGATCAATCTGGTCGGCATCCTGGCCGAAAGCGGCCCGCAGCTTTTCGACAGCGTGCAGCGTGACGGCGCCGCGGCGATCGCCCAGGCGGCGGCCGAGATCGGCGCGCGGATGGTCCATGTCTCGGCGATCGGCGCGGATCAAACGGCGGTCGCGCATTACGCCCGCTCCAAGGGCGAGGGCGAGGCCGCCGTGCGCGCCGTTCTGCCTGAGACCGTCATCCTGCGGCCGTCGGTCGTGTTCGGCCCCGAGGATCAATTCACCAATCGCTTCGCGGCGTTGGCGCGGGTGTCACCGATCGTGCCGCTGGTCGGCGCGGAGACGAGGTTACAGCCGGTCTATGTCGAGGACGTCGCCGCGGCGGTGGCCGCCGCGGTATCGGGCCAGGCCAAGCCGGGCGCGATCTATGAACTGGGCGGCCCCGAAGTGATGACGATGCGCGACATCATCACGGTGATCCTGAAGGTGATCGAGCGTCGCCGGATGATGGTGGCGCTGCCGTTCGGGCTCGCATCGGCGCAGGCGCAGTTGCTGCAATTCGCGCCGGGCGCCCTGAAGCTGACGCCGGATCAGGTGCGGCTGCTGCGCGACGACAACGTGGTGTCGGAAGCCGCCATCGCCGAGGGCCGCACCTTGCAAGGGCTCGGCATCGCGCCGGGTTCGCTGGAGGCGATCGCGCCGGCCTATTTGTGGCGCTTCCGCGCCACCGGCCAGTTCGCCCATACCGGCACGAATTGAACCGCAGGGCGGGCAAGGCGCTCGCGCGCCATGCCCTAGACCTTGACCGATGGTGGGCGCGGCTCATCGGAGGCGCGACGTCGTCCGTTCGCCTTTGTCAGTGTGCCTTTGCCCACCCTGCAATCCGCCTTGGTTCTACTTCCCCAGCGCTAGCGCGATCAGGCCGATCGTGCCGACGATGACGCGCCACCACGCGAACAACGTGAAGCCGTGGCGCGTCACGTAATCCAGAAACGTGCGCACCACGATGATGGCCGTAACGAACGAGACGGCGAAGCCGATCGCGATCGTGACCGAGCCGTCCATCGTCATGTCCGCGCGGCTTTTGTAGAGATCATAGGCGAACGCGCCGACCATCGTCGGGATCGCCAGAAAGAACGAGAACTCCGCCGCCGCCCGCTTGTCGGCGCCGAGCAGCATCGCGCCGACAATGGTGGCGCCGGAGCGCGATACGCCGGGGATCATCGCCAGACATTGCGCGAAGCCGATCTTCAGATACATCCGCAGCGGAAACGACGTCGCGTCGTGCTGGGTCGGCCGGAGATCGAGCTGATCGACCCACAGCAGGATCGCGCCGCCGACGATCAGCGAGAAGCACACCACCCACGGATTGAACAGATAGCTCTTCACCAACCCGCCGACCGCGGCGCCGATGATCGCCGCCGGCAGGAAGGCCACCAGCACGCCGATCACGAAGCGCCGCGCGCCGACGTCGCCGGCGAACAGGCCAAGCGCGATCCGCCAGAGCCGCGCGAAATAGATCGCGAGAATGGCCAAAATCGCGCCGAGCTGGATCAGCACCGCGAAACTTTTCCAGAATCCGCTTTCGTCGAGCCCGAGAAAGCGTTCGACCAGCAGCAGATGACCCGTCGAGGACACCGGCAGGAACTCGGTGACACCCTCGACGATGCCCAGAATGACGGCCCGGATGGAATCGGAAAGCATGGAATCGTCCGTTCTGTTGTGAGAGCCGGTCAAAAGCCCGGCCCTTCTGCCTTGTTCGCGCAGGGCCCGCAACGTCAAAACGCATGACCGGCGGGGCGCCTTACCGGTTGCCTTGGCGGCTTGGATCGTTAGGTTGCCCCGCTTCGGTACGCCGCTCCTGTTAGAGAGGCTTTCTTAACGGTCTGGAAACTATCAAAGCTCGCATGCACACTCTCTATCACCACCCGTTCTGTCCGCAGTCGCGCTTCATCCGTCTGGTTCATGGCGAATACGGCCTCGATCTCAAGCTCGTGGAAGAGCGCTCGTGGGAACGCCGCGAGGCGTTTCTGGCGTTGAATCCGGCCGGCCAGACCCCCGTTCTGATCGCGCAGGGCATGCCGGCGATGCCGGGCGCGGCTTTGATCAGCGAATATCTCGACGAGGCCTATGGTCTGGCGGCGGGCGACCGCCGGCTGTTGCCGAGCGCGATGGCGGAGCGCGTCGAGGTGCGGCGGCTGACGGCTTGGTTCAACGAAAAGTTCTTCGAGGAAGCGTCGGGCCCGCTGGTGACCGAGCGCATCTACAAGCGCTTCATGAGCGAGGATGACGGCGGCGGTCCGCCGGCGATGGATGTGATCCGCGCCGCGACCACCAATGTGCGCTATCATCTGGCCTATATTGGCTGGCTGGCGCGGACGCGGAACTTTCTCGCCGGCGACCGGCTGAGCTATGCGGATCTGGTCGCGGCGGCGCATCTGTCGGCGATCGATTATCTGGGCGATGTGCCATGGAGCGAGGACGACGCGGCGAAGGCCTGGTATGCGCGCATCAAATCGCGGCCGTCGTTCCGGCAGTTGCTGAGCGAGTGGCTGCCGGGCGTGCCGGCGTCGCGGACTTATGTGGATCTGGATTTCTGATAACGCGTGTCGCGGCGGTCGTCTCGACGATGCCCGCGCGCTCCTCCGCCGTCGCGGGAGCGTTGGAGAGAACCTCTCCAGCGACTGATCGCGCGGACGGCGGGCGCGCTTTCCCGCACCCGCGCGCCAGTGGCGCGCCACCTTTCCCGCAGGCGGAAGAGCTGGCGCTGCCGGTATGATAGTCGCATCATGACGAACGCCGATCTAAAGTTCGCCCTCGCCGCCCAGGCCACCGCCCTCGGCTTCGATGCGATCGGCATTGCCGACCCGGCATCGATCGCGGCGGCCGGGCCGCGCTTCCGGCAGTTCATCGAGGACGGCGCACATGGCGAGATGGACTGGCTGGCGCGCGATCCCGCGCGTCGTGTCGATCCGCGCGTGCTGTGGAGCGAGGTCCGATCGGTCATCATGCTCGGCGTCAATTACGGCCCCGACGCCGATCCGACCGCGATTCTCTCACAGAAAAACCGCGCCGCGATTTCGGTCTACGCGCAAGGCGACGATTATCACGACCTGATCAAGAAGCGGCTCAAAGAGCTGGCGCGCTGGCTGGTCGCCACCGGCGGCGGCGATGTGAAGGTGTTCGTCGATACGGCGGCGGTGATGGAAAAGCCGCTGGCGCAAGCCGCCGGGCTCGGCTGGCAGGGCAAGCACACCAATCTGGTGTCGCGCCAGTTCGGCTCGTGGCTGTTTCTCGGCGCGATCTACACGACGCTCGATCTGCCGCGCGACGACACCGTGATCGATCATTGCGGGTCGTGCCGGGCCTGTCTCGAGTCGTGCCCGACCGACGCCTTTCCCGCGCCGTATAAACTCGACGCGCGACGCTGCATCTCCTATCTGACGATCGAGAACAAAGGCCCGATTCCGCGCGAGTTTCGCAAGAGCATCGGCAACCGCATCTATGGTTGCGACGATTGCCTCGCGGCCTGTCCGTGGAACAAGTTCGCGCAGCAAGGCCGCGAAGCCAAGCTCGCCGCGCGCGACGCCTTGCGCGCGCCGTCGCTCGCGGAATTGTCGCGGCTCGACGACGCGCAGTTTCGCGCGCTGTTCGCGAAGTCGCCGATCAAACGGATCCATCGCGAGCGATTTCTACGCAATGTGCTGATCGCGATCGGCAATTCCGGTGACGTGGCG
>JAQGJY010000411.1 GCA_028290325.1 Tardiphaga sp. | reverse complement strand
TGGAATCGGATGTTCGACCAGACCATCTCGTCGCTGCGCTTCAAGGTCGGCGGCAAGGAACTGGCGATCGAGCCGACGCTGAACCTGCTGCAGGATCGCGATGGCGCGAAGCGCAAGGCGGCGGCGCAGGCGCTGGCGACAACCTTCAAGGCCAATGAGCGCACCTTCGCGCTGGTGACAAACACGCTGGCCAAGGACAAGGAAATCTCCGACCGCTGGCGCGGCTTCGAGGACATTGCCGACGCGCGCCATCTCAGCAACCGCGTCGAGCGCGAAGTCGTCGATGCGCTGGTGGCGTCCGTCCGCGCGGACTATCCGCAACTCTCGCATCGTTATTACAAGCTGAAAGCGAAGTGGTTCGGCAAGAAGCAGCTCGCCCATTGGGATCGCAACGCGCCATTGCCATTCGCCGCCACGGGCAGCATTCCATGGACCGATGCCAAGCAGATGGTGCTGTCGGCCTATGGCGACTTCTCGCCGGAGATGGCCGGCATTGCCCGACGCTTTTTTGACGAGCGCTGGATCGACGCGCCGGTGCGGCCGGGCAAGGCGCCGGGCGCGTTCTCGCATCCGACCACGCCGTCGGCGCATCCTTATGTGCTGATGAATTATCAGGGCAAGCCGCGCGACGTGATGACCTTGGCGCATGAATTGGGTCACGGCGTGCATCAGGTGCTCGCCGCCGGCAACGGCGCGCTGATGGCGCCGACGCCATTGACGCTGGCCGAAACCGCCAGCGTGTTCGGCGAGATGCTGACCTTCAAGCGGCTGTTGTCGGAAACCAAGAACGCCAAGCAGCGTCAGGCGCTGCTCGCCGGCAAGGTCGAGGACATGATCAACACGGTGGTGCGGCAGATCGCGTTCTACATGTTCGAACGCGCCGTCCACAGCGAGCGGCGCAACGGCGAATTGACCGCGCAGCGGCTGGGCGAACTATGGATGAGCGTCCAGAGCGAAAGTCTGGGACCGGCGATCGATATCAGGCCGGGCTATGAGAACTTCTGGATGTATATTCCGCACTTCATCCATTCGCCGTTCTACGTCTATGCCTATGCGTTCGGCGATTGCCTCGTGAACTCGCTCTATGCGGTTTATGAGGGCGCGAATGACGGCTTCGCGTCGCGTTATCTGGCGATGCTGTCGGCCGGCGGCACCAAGCACTATTCCGAACTGCTGGCGCCTTTCGGCCTCGATGCCAAGAATCCGGCGTTCTGGGCGGGCGGATTGTCGGTGATCTCCGGCATGATCGATGAGCTGGAACAGATGAGTTAAGGCCCTACGTATAACGGGTGTTGAACGGCGGGGGAAATTCCGTTATACGTTTGATATAACGGAGAAACGCTATGAATGAAGCTCTTCGCGACGTTGAGATCGAGGCCGCGGCTCTTCAAATTCGCAAGATTGGCAATTCAGTCGGCGTGATCTTGCCAAAAGAATTGCTGGCTCGGCTCAAGCTGAAGGAAGGTGACAAGTTCTATCCGGTCGAGCAGCCGGATGGGAGTTTGCGATTGTCGCCGTTCAATCCGAAGCACGCCAAGACGATGGAAATCGCTCGTCAAACGATGCACGATTATCGCGACACGTTGGCGGCGTTGGCAAAATGAGCACGCCCGTCGAGCCGGTTTGGCTTGATGTCGGCGAAGTCATCGACATGCACGCCGAACAATTGTCGATTTTTGGCGGCCCGGGAGGGGTACGCGATCACGGCTTGCTCGAATCGGCTGTGCTGCGCCCGCAAAACCAATGGCATTACGGCCAGACCGATATGGCTTCGCTTGCTGCCGCCTACGCCTTTGGGTTGGCGCGCAATCATGCGTTCGTCGACGGCAACAAGCGGATCGCCTTCATGGCGATGATGGTATTTCTGCGCATCAACGATATCGCTTTCGCGCCAAAGCCCGCGGAAGCGACGGAGATCATCCTCTCACTCGCCGCCGGCGAAGTGAGCGAGGACAGTCTGGCGCGCTGGATCCGGGACAACTGGCCAGCTTGATGAAACGGGGGCGTGCAGCCGTTGCTCTCTCAATCCGATTGCGCTAATTCCAAGGCAAGACCTGAAAAGGCAACAATCCTAAATTTCGACCCGGAGTGCCGAATGGCTGACCACAACGAACTTGGCTACACCACCGCCGAGGGCAACGATTACGAAGCGCACGAGCAGACCTATGAGGGCTTCATCGTTCTGGTGAAGTACGGCACGATCGCGGTCTGCGCGATCGTTCTCGGGATGTATATTTTTCTGACCTGATCCCGCAGCGTTTCGCCGCCCGGCGGAGCCGGCTTCGACCAAATCTTGCGTCACCTTACTCGCTGATGCGCGGGCCCTGCGCTGCCGGAGGCTTTATGAAGATCGCCGTTGCCAAGGAAATCGATGCCTCCGAGCCGCGCGTCGCGGTGTCTCCGGATACGATCAAGAAATTCAAGGCGCTCGGCGTCGAGGTCGCGATCGAGCCGGGGGCCGGCATCAAGTCCGGCATGCTGGACGCCGATTACGAGGCCGCCGGCGCGACGATCAGCGCCGACGCGCTCAAGGACGCCGACATCGTTATCAAGGTGAAGCGTCCCGACGCCTCGGAACTTGCCAATTACAAGCGCGGCGCGCTGGTGATCGCGATCATGGATCCGTACGGCAACGAGGTCGCGCTGAAGGCGATGGCCGATGCCGGCGTGTCGTCCTTCGCGATGGAATTGATGCCGCGCATCACCCGCGCGCAGGTGATGGACGTGTTGTCGTCGCAGGCCAATCTCGCCGGCTATCGCGCCGTGATCGAGGCCGCCGAATCCTTCGGTCGCGCTTTCCCGATGATGATGACGGCGGCGGGCACGATCCCGGCCGCCAAGGTGTTCGTGATGGGCGTCGGTGTCGCCGGCTTGCAGGCGATCGCGACGGCGCGACGGCTCGGCGCGGTTGTCACCGCGACCGACGTGCGGCCCGCGACCAAGGAGCAGGTCGAGTCACTCGGCGCGAAATTCCTCGCCGTCGAGGACGAGGAATTCAAGAACGCGCAGACCGCCGGCGGCTATGCCAAGGAAATGTCGGCCGCGTATCAGGCCAAGCAGGCCGCGCTGACCGCCGAGCATATCAAGAAGCAGGACATCATCATCACTACCGCTTTGATCCCCGGCCGTCCTGCGCCGAAGCTCGTCACCGCCGATATGGTCAAGTCGATGAAGGCCGGTTCGGTGCTGATCGATCTCGCGGTCGAGCGCGGCGGCAATGTCGAGGGCGCCAGGCCCGGCGAGATCGTCGTGATCAACGGCGTCAAGATCGTCGGCTACACCAATGTCGCCGGCCGCGTCGCCGCGTCGGCGTCGAGCCTATACGCGCGCAACCTGTTCTCCTTCATCGAGACGCTGATCGACAAATCGACCAAGGCGCTTGCGGTGAACTGGGATGACGATCTGGTCAAGGCGACGGCGCTGACGAGAGACGGCGCGGTCATCCATCCGAATTTCCAGCCGAAAACCGCGTAAGGAGATCTGCCATGGATCATGTCGCCCAAATCGTCGATCCCTTCGTGTTCCGGCTGTCGATCTTCGTGCTCGCGGTGTTCGTCGGCTATTTCGTGGTGTGGTCCGTGACCCCCGCGTTGCATACGCCGCTGATGAGCGTGACCAACGCGATTTCCTCGGTGATCGTGGTCGGCGCGCTGCTCGCGGTCGGCGTGCCGCTGGCGGGCTCGGGCACCGGCTGGGCGCGGGCCTTCGGCTTCGTCGCCTTGATTTTCGCGTCGGTGAATATCTTCGGCGGCTTTCTGGTCACCCAGCGCATGCTGGCGATGTACCAGAAGAAAAAGAAGTGAGCGGCAACGCTGACGTCGACGCGGCTGATTTCGGAATGACGGGACCAACGGGGCTTTTTCAATGAACGCCAATCTTGCCGCAGTTTTGTATCTCGTCGCGGGCGTCCTGTTCATCCTGTCGCTGCGCGGGCTGTCCAGCCCGGCATCGAGCCGGCAGGGCAATTTCCTCGGCATGGCCGGCATGGCGATCGCGGTGGCGACCACGTTGGCGGCGCATCCGCCGGCGGACTTGCTCGGCTGGGTTCTGGTGATCGCCGGCGTCGCCATCGGCGGCGGCGCGGGCGCTGTCATCGCACGCAAGGTGCCGATGACCTCGATGCCCGAATTGGTCGCGGCGTTCCACTCGCTGGTCGGCATGGCCGCGGTTCTGGTCGCCGCCGGCGCGTTTTATGCGCCGGAAGCCTTCGACATCGGCACGCGCGGCAACATCCACGGCGCCAGCCTCATCGAAATGTCGCTGGGCGTCGCGATCGGCGCGCTGACCTTCACCGGCTCGGTCATCGCGTTCGCCAAACTGTCCGGCCGCATGAGCGGCTCGCCGATCATTTTGCCAGCGCGCCACATCATCAATATCGCGCTGGCGATCGCATTGGTCGTGTTCATCGTCGGCCTCGTCAAGACCGGCAGCCAGATCGACTTCTGGCTCATCACCATCATCGCGCTGGTGCTCGGCGCGCTGCTCATCATTCCGATCGGCGGCGCCGACATGCCGGTCGTGATCTCGATGCTGAATTCCTATTCGGGTTGGGCCGCCGCCGGCATCGGCTTCACGCTTGGCAATTCGGCGCTGATCATCACCGGCGCACTGGTCGGCTCCTCCGGCGCGATCCTGTCCTACATCATGTGCCACGCGATGAACCGCAGTTTCATCTCGGTCATATTAGGCGGCTTTGGCGGCGACAGCGCCGTGGCCAGCGCGGCGGCTGGCGGCGAAGCCCGCCCGGTCAAACTTGGGTCGGCCGACGACGCGGCCTTCATCATGAAGAACGCGCAGAAGATCATCATTGTGCCGGGCTACGGCATGGCGGTGGCGCAGGCGCAGCACGCGCTTCGCGAAATGGGCGACATCCTGAAGAAGGAAGGCGTCGAGGTGAAGTATGCGATCCATCCGGTCGCGGGCCGTATGCCGGGCCATATGAACGTGCTGCTGGCCGAGGCCAACGTGCCTTATGACGAGGTGTTCGAACTCGAAGACATCAACTCGGAATTCGCGCAGGCCGACATCGCTTTCGTGATCGGCGCCAACGACGTCACCAATCCGGCGGCCGAAGACGACAAGACCTCACCGATTTACGGCATGCCGGTGCTTCAGGTCTGGAAGGCCGGCACCGTGATGTTCATCAAGCGCTCGCTGGCCTCGGGCTATGCCGGCATCGACAATCCGCTGTTCTATCGCGACAACACGATGATGTTGCTCGGCGACGCCAAGAAAGTCACCGAGAGCATCGTCAAGGCGATGTGAGCCTCGGTCCTGCTGAAAACGAAAATGCCCGGCTTGCGCCGGGCATTTTGTTTGGCCGCGCGATGCGAGGACCTCGTCCTCGATGCGAGGACTTAGTTGGGCAACGGGACCTACTTGGGCAAATGCAGCGCGCAGATCTTGTTGCCGTCGGGATCGCGCAGGTAGCACAGATACATTTTCATATCGCCCATTTCGCGGACGCCCGGCGGATCCTCGATCGGCATCCCGCCATTGGCGACGCCGGCGGCGTGGAAGGCGTCGGCTTCCTCCTGCGATTTGGCCAGAAAACCGATCGTGCCGCCGTTGGCCGGCGTCGCGGGCTGGCCGTCGATCGGCTTCGAGACCGAGAACGTCCCTGTCTTGGTGCGATAGAAAATCCGGTGCCGATCGACGCTAGCCGGCGGGATGCCGAGCGTGCCGAGCAGCTTGTCGTAAAATGCCTTGGCCTTGTCGATGTCGTTGGTGCCAATCATGATATGTGAAAACATCGCGTATCCTCTCCTGATATTTTGCAAGCTCACCTTGGGGTGATATGCGACTATACGCATCGCGCAACCGATCGCGCCATCGTGATGCTTCAACCCTGCAAACGCGCTCCACCCAGGACGGTCGCTCCATGTCAGCACAGCCGGTGCCCCAATCGTCATGGATTTTTCCGGCTTTGGCGATCGCTTTCGTGGGCGCTTCGACCGGGCTCGGCATCGGCTACACACCGACCGCGTCCGGTTTCGCCTTTGCCGCCGTGCTGTTGGTCATTCTGTTCGGCACGGTGTTCGCGGCGGTCCACCATGCCGAGGTGATCGCGATGAAGATCGGCGAGCCCTACGGCACGCTGCTTCTGACGCTGTCCGTTATCGTCATCGAGGTGGCCGTCATCGCCACCATCATGCTCGGCGAAAAATCGGTGCCGACACTGGCGCGTGATACGGTCTTCGCGGTCGTGATGATCGTCTGCAACGGCCTCGTCGGCATCTGCATTCTGGCCGGCGGTCTGCGCTATCGCGAGCAGGAATTCCAGGTCACGGGCTCGAACCTGTATCTCAGCGTCCTGATCGTGCTCGCCACGATCTCGCTGGTACTGCCGAATTACACGTTGACGACGCCCGGTCCGCTCTACTCGGCGATGCAGCTCGGCTTTGTCAGCATCGTGACGATCCTGTTGTATGCCGTGTTTCTCTATACGCAGACGGTTCTGCATCGCGATTATTTCATCGTCGAGGACGACGGCAGCGACGACGTCATCGGCAAGATCACCAACCGCACGCTGGCGATCACGGTGGTGCTGCTGATCGTCTCGCTGATCGCCGTCGTGCTGCTGGCGAAGTCGTTTTCGGTCGTGGTCGATGCCGGTGCCGCCGCGATCGGCGCGCCGCCGGCTTTCGCCGGTATCGTCGTGGCGCTGCTCGTTCTGCTGCCGGAAAGCATCGCCGCAATCGCCGCGGCGCGTAAGAACCAGATGCAGAAAAGCATCAATCTGGCGCTCGGCTCCTCGCTCGCGACGATCGGCCTGACGATCCCGGCCGTCGCCATCGCGGCCTACTTCCTCGACAAGACCCTGGTGCTCGGCCTCGCCAGCCGCGAGGTCGTGCTGTTGGTGATGACGCTGATTTTGAGCATGCTGACATTCGGCACCGGGCGCACCAACATGCTGTTCGGTGTGGTGCATATTCTCGTCTTCGCGATCTTCCTGTTGATGGTTTTCGTCCCCTAGTAAAAGGACTTCCCAATGACCCCGAGCGCTCAATCCGACGTCCAGCAGGACACAACCGAAGTCCGCGTCACCGAATGGCGGCTCGCGCCCGGCGCGGCCACCGGCCATCACACCCATGGCATGGATTATGTGATCGTCCCGATGACGACGAGCGTGATGACCATCGTGGCGCCGGACGGCACCCGGTCACAGGCTCCGATCACGGCGGGCAAATCCTATTTCCGCAAGGCCGGCGTCGAGCACGACGTGCTGAACGAGACCGACAAGGACATCGTCTTCCTCGAGGTCGAGGTGAAGCCGGTCGCCTGATCACGGTAAATTTTCGAGGTCGGTCGCTTCTGCCACCGATCCGTCCGAATTGACCCGTTAATGAGCCGTATTGCGCGGGCAAATCGGTAGGCCCGCGAGATGAGGCCGAATGATGCTGAAGTGGTTGAACAAGTTCGTCCTGGACATCATGCCGTCGGTGGCTGCGACGATCATCGGCGCCTACATCGTCAATCACTACATCATCCCGAAATC
>JAQGJY010000387.1 GCA_028290325.1 Tardiphaga sp. | reverse complement strand
ATTCCGGGACCGGCCAGCGCTGCTGGCGGAAGCAATCCCACAATCGATGCTGCATGGTTCGCAATGCGCCCTGCGACACGCGATAGGTCGGCCAGCCGCCCATCGTGTCCTGTGCCTGCTTGCCCGGTTCGGAAAACTTCGGAAGGCCTTGCAGGCGGATGCGCTTGCCTTCATCGGCGTGACAGGTGGCGCAGGAGAAATCGTTGACGCCGCCACGGCGATAGAACATCGCCTCGCCGACCGCGGCCATTTCCAGCTCCTTGGGATGGCTCAACGGAATAGCGATCTTCGTGCCTGTCGATTTGTTGGCGATGAAAGCCACGAGATCCTCCATGTCGGAGGCCCGTCCGGGACCGGAGAAGCGGCGCGCGATCAGATCCGTCGTGTCGAGACCCTGAACAGTCCGCATGCACCACAGCAGCCGCTGTTCGAGGTCCATCACCCGGTCGGCATCGGCGAAATAACGCGGTAATTTCGCGAAGGCGCCATCCAGCTTGCCCGCGCCGAGACCGAGATCGCAGGTTTCCAGCGAGACGTTCTTGGTGCCGCGCTTTTCGCTCCACAGCGCTTCGCCGCGATCGACGGCGAGAAATCCCGGATTGGACATCGGATCCGAGATCATCTCGCGATAGCGTTCGATTTCTTTTTCGCTGGCGTCCTGCGCGCGCGATGCCGCGTGAAGACTACCAAGCACAAGCAGCGCCGCCGCCGCGCGCCATAGGGCTTTCATCATCAGTCATCCCCTCTACCCATTCGCCATCTCCGCGGCGCTGATCCTTAGATCGTCTTTACATTCAAGAAAAACGATATAATGATATGTGCAGATAAGATAGATCGGTCTTGGACTCGTCAAGCGATACTATCGTCAGGGACGAAGCTCCCGCTGGAGGAAACGCATGGTCTTGAATCCCGCCCACGCATCTCGTCGCGAGGCGCTCGGTCTGGCAGCCATTGCTGGACTCGCCGCCATCCTTGCACCGCGCATGTCGTTCGCCACCGAGAAGATGGTGACCGACGAAATCAAGAAGCTCTATGGCGACAAAACGTTCGAGAGCGGCAAGATCAAGCTCGACGTGCCCGAGATCGCGGAAAACGGCCTTGTCGTGCCTGTCAACGTCGAGGTCGAAAGCCCGATGACCGAAGCGGATCACGTGAAGTCCGTTCACGTCTTCGCCGAGGGCAATCCGCTGCCGGGGGTGGTCAGCTACAAATTCACGCCGGCATGCGGCAAGGCCTCCGCCTCGACGCGCATGCGCCTCGCTGAAACGCAGAACATCGTCTGCATCGCCGAGATGTCGAACGGCAAGCTGCACATGGCGAAAGCGAATGTGAAGGTCACGATCGGCGGCTGCGGCGGCTAGGTCGCGCAGCCTTCAAACCCCAATCAAGCGAGGACCATCCCATGGCGACCAAGCCGACCCCCCGCGTTCGCGTCCCGGCCCAGGCCAAGCCGGGCGAGCTGATCGAGATCAAGACCCTGATCTCGCACGAGATGGAATCCGGCCAGCGCAAGGATGCGGCCGGCAAGACCGTGCCGCGCAAGATCATCAACAAGTTCATCGCGGCCTTCAACGGCAAGATCGTGTTCGAGGCCGAATGGAATCCGGCGATTTCGGCAAATCCCTACCAGTCGTTTTTCTACAAGGCATCCGAGACCGGAGAGTTCACCTTCACCTGGAAGGACGATGATGGCTCGGATTACGTCGCGACGAACAAGCTGACCGTGGCCTGACGGGTCCGGCATTTCCCAAGCCGGACCCTTCTCTCAACATAACCCTTCGCCGAAGGGATCAGGGTGAATCGATGATATCGAGGCGGGATTTCCTGCAGGCGACGGCGGCTGCGTCGGCTCTAACAATCGGTGGCGGGCTCGGTCCACTGGGCCGTGCCGCCGCGCAACAGCGGCTGACCCAGGACGACATTCTGCGCTTCGACCCACTCGGCACGGTAACGATCCTCTACGTCGCCGATACCCATGCGCAGTTGATGCCGCTTCAGTTCCGTGAACCGTCGATCAATCTCGGTGTCGGTGAGGCGAAAGGCATCCCACCTCACATCACCGATGCTGAATTTCGAAAACACTTTCAGATCGCCGCCGGCTCTGCCGATGCCTTCGCGCTGACGTCGGATGACTTCGTTGCGTTGGCCCGCAATTACGGGCGCATGGGCGGCATGGATCGCGTCGCGACGCTGATCGGCGCGGTGCGCGCCGAGCGTGGCGACGACAAGGTGTTGCTGCTCGACGGCGGCGACAGCTGGCAGGGCAGCTGGACGTCGTTGCAGACCAAGGCGCAGGACATGGTCGATGTCATGTCCGCGCTGAAACTCGACGCGATGGTCGGGCATTGGGAATTCACCTACGGCGCGGATCGCGTCAAGGAAATCGCGGACAAGGCACCGTTTGCCTTTCTCGCCCAGAACATCCGCGACACCGAATGGCAGGAGCCGGTCTTCGAGCCGAAGAAGATGTTCGAGCGCGGCGGCGCCAAGATCGCCGTCATCGGCCAGGCGTTGCCGCGCACCGCCGTGGCCAATCCGCGCTGGATGTTTCCGACATGGGAATTCGGGATTCGCGAGGAAGACATCCAGAAGCAGGTTGATGACTCGCGCGCGGCCGGCGCATCGGTCGTCGTGCTGCTGTCGCACAATGGCTTCGATGTCGATCGCAAGCTGGCGAGTCGCGTCAACGGCCTCGACGTGATTCTCACCGCCCATACGCACGATGCGATGCCGGGCCTGATCCGTGTCGGCGACACCGTGCTCGTCGCGACGGGATCTCATGGCAAATTCGTCTCGCGCCTCGACATCGACGTGAAGGACAAAAAGGTCGCGGGCGTCCGCTTCAAGCTGATGCCGGTGTTTTCCGACGCGATCAAACCCGATGCCGCGATGACGACGCTGATCGAGAAGGTTCGCGCGCCGTATGCGAAGGACCTGTCGCAGATCGTCGGAAAAACGGACTCGCTGTTGTATCGTCGCGCAATTTCAACGGCACGTTCGACGATCTGATCTGCAACGCGATGCTGTCGGAGCGCGATACCGAAATTGCGTTGTCACCGGGCTTTCGCTGGGGCGGCACGTTATTGCCCGGCGACGACATCACCTGGGAACACATCACCAATGCGACCGCCATCACCTATCCGAATTGCTACCGCAACCAGATGACCGGCAATCAGCTCAAGGACGTGCTGGAGGATGTGGCCGACAACATCTTCCATCCCGATCCGTATTTCCAGGGTGGCGGCGACATGGTTCGGATCGGCGGCATGGGCTACGCGATCGACATCTCGAAACCGATGGGC
>JAQGJY010000382.1 GCA_028290325.1 Tardiphaga sp. | reverse complement strand
GCGGGCGCTTGTAGAGATGGCGGATCAGCGCCCACTCCACCAACATGCCGAGCGCGCCGGAGGCGAGAAACGCCAGCGCCATGGCGAGGAAAAAGTAGCCGCCGAACAAAGACGGCAAATAGGTCTGGAAGGCGCTCGATGTCAGCCACGTTACGTAGGCGCCGAGGATCATGAACTCGCCATGCGCCATGTTGATGACGCCCATCTGGCCGAAGATGATCGCAAGGCCGAGCGCCATCAACACGAAGACCGAAAACAAAATCAGCCCGGCGAAGCCTTGCATCGCAAAGATGGCACCAAGATCGCCAATCGAATATTCGCCGAACATGGATCATGCTCCTTCGGGGAAAGCTCCGCGTCGCGCCCGTGGCGCAACGCGGGGGTCGTTCACGCGGATGGGTCGGCCGCGTCAGGAAGAGCCGTCACGCGACGCCACTGCGTCGCGTGGATTTTTACTGGTAGCCCTTCGGGAACGGATCGGGCTGGATCAGTTCGGCCGTCTCGAACACGACGTCGAACTGGCCGTCGAGTTTGGCCTTGCCGACGCGGGTCTTCGACCAGAGATGATGGTTTTCATGGATGCGGACGTAGCCTTCCGGTGCGCCCTTGAACTCGATCCCTGGCGACGCCGCCGCGATCTTGTCGACATCGAAGGAGCCGGCCTTTTCCACCGTCGCCTTCCACAGCCACGGGCCGAGATAGGCGGCCTGCGTCACGTCTCCGATCACGGTCTTCTCGCCCCACATCTTCTTGAAGGCGGCGACGAAGGCTTTGTTGTTCGGATTGTCGAGCGACTGGAAGTATTTCATGCAGGCATAGGCGCCGGCGATGTTCTCGCCGCCGATGCCGTCGATCTCGTCCTCCGTCACCGAGATCGTCAGCAGCGTCTGCTTCGACAGGTCGATGCCGGCCGCCTTGAGCTGCTTGTAGAAGGCGACGTTGGAACCGCCGACGACGTCGGTGAAGATGACGTCCGGCTTGGTCAGCTTGATCTTGTTGATGACCGAGTTGAACTGGGTGTGGCCGAGCGGGAAATACTCCTCGCCGACGACCTTCAGCTTGAGCATGTTCTCGATGTGCTTGCGCGCGATCTTGTTGGAGGTGCGCGGCCAGATGTAGTCGGAGCCGATGAAGTAGAATGACTTCGCGTTCTTCTCCTTGGTGATCCAGTTGATGCCGGCAAGGATCTGCTGCGTCGCTTCCTGGCCGGTGTAGATCACGTTCTTCGACTGTTCGAGGCCTTCATAGAAGGTCGGGTAATAGAGCATGCCGTTATACTGCTCCATCACCGGCAGCACGGCCTTGCGCGACGCCGACGTCCAGCAGCCCATGATCGCGGCGACCTTGTCGTTGACCAGCAGCTTCTTGGCCTTCTCGGCGAAGGTCGGCCAATCCGACGCGCCGTCTTCCTGAATGAACTTGATCTTGCGGCCGAGCACGCCGCCCATCGCGTTGATCTGCTCGATCGCAAGCTTCTCGGCCTGGATCGATCCGGTTTCCGAGATCGCCATCGTGCCGGTCGCGGAATGCAGAATGCCGACGGTGACTTCCGTGTCCGTGACGGCAAGTCCGGTCGTATTGATGGCGGAGGTTGCCGGAGCCTGCGCGAAAGACGGCTTGCCCATCATCGACAGCGCCGGCAACGCAGCCATTCCCATCAGCAGTTTGCGCCGGAACGGCGATTGCAAGGCTTCTGTCGTCGGCAAGCCTTCTGTCGTCGGCCCGCGCCTGGTCTCGTCTGACATATCTACCCCACTTCGTTGAAAGGACGCCAAATGACAGCGTGAGGATTGCTGAAATCGCGCGGCGCACGGATACGCGAGATCGCGTATATTGCACCGCAAAATAGCGACGTAGATTTTCGCCGGAGACGACGACGCTTATTCTTGCGTCAGCCAGGAGTAACAAAGTGGCAGGGCGACAGCGCATCGACCGCGTGCGGCGCCAATATAATCAATGGGTCGCCAATCAAACCCTTGAAGATTACGCGCTGCGCTTCACGGCCAAGAGCGCGCGCCGATGGTCCGCCGCCCGCGTCGCCAATACCGCGCTGGGGGCGATTTCTTTTCTCGCGCTGGAGGCGATCGGCGGCACCATCACGCTGAATTACGGCTTCAGCAACGCCACCGCCGCCATCCTGGTCGTCAGCGTCATCATCTTCTTCTGCGGATTGCCGATCGCCTATCATGCCGCCAAATGCGGCATCGACATCGATCTGCTGACCCGTGGCGCCGGCTTCGGCTATATCGGCTCGACTATCACGTCGCTGATCTACGCCTCGTTCACGTTCATCTTCTTCGCGATCGAAGCCGTGATCCTCGCCAGCGCGCTCGATCTGTGTTTCGGCATTCCGCGCCCCATCGGCTATCTGATCAGCGCCGTCGTCATCATTCCGCTGGTGACGCACGGCATCACGCTGATCAGCCGCTTCCAGCTCTGGACGCAGCCGTTGTGGATCGTGCTGCATATCCTGCCCTTCGTGGCGATCGCGGTCGCTAGCCCGCATTCCTTCGCCGAATGGAGCACCTTTCGCGGCCAGCACGGCAATGCCGATGGTCATCTCGATCTGGTGCTGTTCGGCACCGCAGCGGCGGTGGTCTTTTCGCTGGTCGCGCAAATCGGTGAGCAGGTCGATTTCCTGCGCTTCCTGCCGCGCGACCGCCGCACCTCGAAAACATCGTGGTGGATCGCGATGCTATCCGCCGGCCCGGGCTGGATCGTGATCGGCGCGGTGAAACTGCTGGCGGGGTCGTTTCTCGCTTACTTCGCGCTCAGCCATGGCGTGGCGTCGGATATCGCCGCCGAACCGGCGCACATGTATCTCGAGGCATTTCGCTACGTGCTGTCGCAGCCTGATCTGGCACTGGCGCTGACCGGCGCGTTCGTCATTCTGTCGCAGCTCAAGATCAACGTGACAAATGCCTATGCCGGCTCGATCGCCTGGTCGAATTTCTTCTCGCGGCTGACGCACAGCCATCCCGGCCGCGTCGTGTGGCTGGTGTTCAACGTGCTGGTCGCGCTGCTGTTGATGGAATTGGGCGTCTATAAAGCGCTGGAACAGACGCTTGCGCTATATTCCAACGTCGCCATCGCCTGGGTCGGCGCGCTGGTCGCCGATCTCGTCATCAACAAGCCGCTGCGGCTGCGCCCGCAGCACATGGAATTCAAGCGCGCGCATCTCTACGACATCAATCCGGTCGGGGTCGGCGCGATGCTGATCGCGACCATCGTGTCGATCAGCGCGTTCTACGGGCTGTTCGGCCCGCTGGCGAAGGCGCTCGCCCCTTTCGTCGCGCTGGTGACGGCCTTTATCAGCGCGCCCGTGATCTGCTGGGCGACCGGCGGCAAATATTACATCGCGCGCAAGCCGAAGCGCACATGGCAGAACCTGCCGGCCATCCAGTGCTGTATCTGCGAGCATTCGTTCGAGCCCGAGGACATGGCGTCGTGTCCGGCCTATGCCGGCCCGATCTGTTCGCTATGCTGCTCGCTCGACGCGCGCTGTCATGATCTGTGCAAGCCCCACGCCCGGATCGACGCCCAGGTCGCCCAGACGTTCGGCAAGCTGCTGCCGGCGCCGGTCTTTGATCAGCTCAATTCGCAACTCGGGCGCTATCTCGGCCTGTTCATCCTGTCCGCGGGTCTTGTCGGCCTGACGCTGGGGCTGATCTATCTGCAAACCTCCGCGTCGGTCCATGCCGACAACCAGCAACTCTCCGAAGTGCTGTGGAAGGTGTTCTTCGCGCTCAGCATCATCATCGGCGTCGTGGTGTGGTTGTTCGTGCTGGCCAAGCAAAGCCGCCATGCCGCCGAGGCGGAGACGGTGCGCCAGACCGATCTGCTGATGCAGGAAATCGCCGCCCATGAGCGCACCGACAAGGAATTGCAGCGCGCCAAGGAAGTGGCCGAAGCCGCCAATCACGCCAAGAGTCGATACGTCGTCGGGCTCAGCCATGAACTGCGCTCGCCGCTCAACGCCATCAGCGGATACGCGCAATTGCTCGAACAGGACAGCACGCTGCATGCCAAGCCGCGCGATCAGGTGCGCGTCGTGCGCCGCAGCGCCGATCATCTGTCGGGATTGATCGACGGCATTCTCGATATATCCAAGATCGAGGCCGGGCGGCTCTATCTGTCGCGCGACGAGGTCCGGCTGAACGATTTTCTCGAACAGCTCGTCGGCATGTTCCGGTTGCAGGCCGCCGCCAAGGGCATCGAATTCATCTTCCGACGCCCCACCGTTCTGCCCGTCGTGGTCTATGCCGACGAGAAGCGACTGCGGCAGATCCTCATCAACCTGATTTCCAACGCCATCAAGTTCACGCCGGACGGCAGCGTCCAGTTCGTCATCCATTACCGCAGTCCGGTCGCCGAATTCGAGGTGACGGACACCGGCCCCGGCATCCAGCCGGACGATCTTGATCGGATCTTCGCGCCGTTCGAGCGCGGCGCGCTCGGCGTGTCGCAGCCGCACACCGGCACCGGGCTGGGCCTCACCATCTCGAAGCTGCTCGCCGGCGTGATGGGCGGCGATATCCGCGTCACCAGCACCGTCGGCGACGGCAGCACGTTTCGCGTCAAGCTGTTGCTCTCCGAGGTCAC
Organism: Tardiphaga sp.; assembly: GCA_028290325.1. Classification (GTDB taxonomy): domain Bacteria; phylum Pseudomonadota; class Alphaproteobacteria; order Rhizobiales; family Xanthobacteraceae; genus Tardiphaga. The sequence goes on along the minus strand of JAQGJY010000382.1, from coordinate 1,622 downwards.
CAATCCGACGCGAACCGCGCCGGTCAATGCGCCGATCGCCGGCTATCACGGCGCGCGGCGCACGGTTCTGGTGACCGACGACGATCCCACCCAACGCGATCTGCTGCGCGAGGTGCTGGCGCCGCTCGGCTTCATCCTGCTCAGCGCGCCGGACGGCCCCGCCTGCCTGTCGCTGGCGCAACACTGCAAACCGGATCTGTTTCTGCTCGACATCTCGATGCCCGGCATGGACGGCTGGACCGTGGCGGAGGCGTTGCGCGACAGCGGCCACCATCAAGCGCGCATCCTGATGGTGTCGGCGAGCGCGCTCGAAGCCCATGGCGCGCCGTTGGCGCAGCCGTTTCACGACGGCTATCTGATGAAGCCGATCGACATTCCGCGACTGCTCGACCTGATCCGCCAGGTGCTGCGGCTCGACTGGCGCTACGACACCGAACAGGTCATGCTGACGCCATGGAAGCCGAACATCGATGCGCGGCCGCCGGTCCGCCACATCGAGGAACTCATCAATCTTGGCCAGATGGGCTACATCCGCGGCATCCAGACCAAGCTCGACGATCTCCGCGCGGAGCTGCCCGAACACGCCGACTTTGTCACGGCAATGCACGCATTGGTCGATCGCTTTGATCTCGATCAGTACATGGCCACATTGAAAACGCTGTACAGCTATGACCACTGACGCCAAAAAACGCGACGTCGCGCTCGTCGTCGACGACTCCCCCGAAACGCTGCGGTTATTGACCGACGCGCTGGACGGCGCGGGCATGACGGTGATGGTGGCGATGGACGGCGCGGCCGCGATCCGGATCGTCGATCAGATCACGCCCGATATCATTTTGCTCGATGCGATGATGCCCGGCATCGACGGCTTCGAGACCTGCCGACGTCTGAAGCGCGATGCCGGCCTCGCCGACGTGCCGGTGATCTTCATGACCGGTCTCTCCGACACCGAGCATATCGTGCGCGGGCTGGAAGCCGGTGGCGTCGATTACGTCACCAAGCCGATCGTGATCGAGGAAATGCTGGCGCGGATTCGCGTCCATCTCGCCAATGCGCGGCTGACCCAGAGCGCCCGCAACGCGCTCGACGTATCCGGCCGCTATCTGCTCGCCGTCGATCGCCATGGCAAGATCCTGTGGGCGACGCCGCAGGCGCAAAAGCTGCTCGCCGACAATCTCGACACCATGATCGATGACGAATTGGTGCTGCCGCCGACCATGTTGGATTGGCTCGCGCACGCGGCGGCGCCCGGCGCGAAGGGCGTGCCATCCGCTCCGTTTCCGGCGAACGAGAGTTTGCGTCTGCAATTCATGGGCAAGGCCGGGCCGAACGAGATGCTGTTGCGTTTGGCCAAGGACGCGCTGCCGCACGCGCCGATCGAATTCGGCAGGCAACACGGTCTCACCACCCGCGAAAGCGAGGTGCTGTCATGGTTGAGCAAAGGCAAGACCAACCGCGATATCGCGCAAATTCTGGGCTTGAGCCCGCGCACGGTCGATAAGCATTTGGAGCAAGTCTACGCCAAGCTGGGCGTCGAGAACCGCACCGCGGCGGCCGCCATCGCGGTCAATGCCAGCTACAGGAAGCATTGAGGCCGTCACGAGGTGAACCCGAGCTAATCA
>JAQGJY010000357.1 GCA_028290325.1 Tardiphaga sp. | reverse complement strand
GCGATTCCGCTGAATCGCTACGGCCTCGAGGACGAACTGGCGGACGCGGTGTTTTTCCTGTGCAGCGATCGCGCGAGCTATATCACCGGCCAGGTGCTCGCGGTCGATGGCGGCTTTCAGGCGACCGGCATCGGCCTGCCGACCTTGCGCGGCGAGCGACGAAACGGCTAGGCATGATTCGACCGAACGCCGCGCAGCGCAAGGTAGTCTCGTCGGTTTCGGATCATGCCCCCGATGGACCGATCATTCCACCGCGACGGGCACAAGCTCGCCGGTTCGTAGCGTCGCGAAGGCCACGACAAAAGCCGCGACGGCGCAGATCGCGATCGTCACGACCATCGGCGTCGGCGTGCCGTTGAAAAAGACGCTGACCACGCCGATCATGATGGCGCCGGTCACCATTTGCAGCGTCCCGCCGAGCGCCGAGGCGATGCCGGCGATCGGGCCATGATCTTCCAGCGACAGCACCATCGTCGAGGGGATGACGAGACCAAGCCATGCGAAGGAGACGAACAGCAGGCCAATCAACACCGGCAGGCGATCGACACGGAGCAGCGTCACAGCGAGCAGGATCAGCGCGAACGTCATGAACAACGTCACCGCGCCGATAACGACGCGCGCGGTGCCGAATTTGGCGCCGAGGGGCGCGGCGAATTGCGATGCGCCGATGAAGCCGATCGCATTCAGCGCGAAGGCAAGGCTGTATTGCGTCGGCGTCAAACCGAAGTGATCGATATAGATGAACGACGAACTGGCGAGAAACGCGAAGAAGCTCGACATGCCGAGACCGCCGATGAAGGTCAGCCCAAGGAAGTGCCAGTCGCGCAGCAGTTTCGCGAAACCGTTGATGACATCACGCATACCGACCTGAACGCGGCTTTGCACCGGGTGGGTTTCCGGCAGCATGAAAGCCAGCAGCATCAAGCTGACAACAGACGCGATCGTGACCGCGACGAACACCGCGCGCCAGCCGAACGGCACGATCAGCGCGGACCCGGTCAAGGGCGCGAGAATCGGCGACACCGAGAACACCAGCATCACCAGCGCCATCAGCCGCGTCGCCTCATGGCCGGTGTGAAGATCGCGAATGATCGCGCGCGGGATCACCATCACGGCGGACGCGCCGACGCCTTGCAGGAAACGGCACGCAATCAGCCAGCCGACGCTCGGTGACAACGCGCAGCCGATCGACCCGAGCGTGAACAGCATCAGTCCGAAATACAGCGGTGGCTTGCGGCCGACCATGTCCGACACCGGGCCGTAGACGATCTGACAGACGCCGAAGGCGATGAAGAACGCCGTCAGGGTCATCTGCGTCGCGGCGGTGGTCGTCTTCAGATCGGCCGCGATTGACGGCAACGCCGGGATGTACATATCGATCGCGAACGGGCCGACAGCGGATAACAGGCCGAGCACGATCGCATTGCGGACATAGGTGGACATTTATTGCTCACTTGGGTTCGACACCACGCGATCGCATGGTGTCTCCTTTTCATGGCGCCATCGTCAGTTCGAGATGGCATCCGAGGTGAATTACGCGCAGTTCACCATCCACGGCGTGCCGAACTGATCGACGCAGCCACCGAAGCCCTTGGCCCAGAATGTGGGACCGAACGGCATGTTGACCGACCCTTTTTCAGACAGCGCCGCGAAGATCGATTTGGCCTTGTCGAAATCCTCGATCTGCAGCGACACGTCGAAGCCCTGCGGTTTGTTGAACCGCTCGGGCGGCGCATCGGAGGCCATGATATGAAAATCGCCGATCTTGATGCAGGCGTGCATGACCTTACCCTTCATGCTCTCACCCATATGGGCTTGATCGGCCGGCGGCGCGTCCTCGACATGCATGATGGCTTCGATTTTGCCATCGAGCACCTTGGCATAGAACGTCATGGCTTGTTCGCAATTGCCGTTGAAGAACAGATATGGATTGACCTTCATGAAAACGTCCTTTTTCGCTGGCGAATGAAGCCGCGCGACGTGACCAGCGTGCTTTAACGCCGCGGGGATGACGACAATATGTCGTGTGTCTATCAGCGAATCGACCGCGAAACCGGCAGCAGCCCGCGCAAGCGTGGATCACGCAGCCATAGACCAAACCAGGCGATCACGCCGACATAAAATCCAAACAACAGATGCGTGAACAGCGGACTGTCCGCCCGCAGATGCGTCGCCATCGCGCCACCGAGCAGGCCGGTGAGCAAGATCGCGCCGAGCACCGAGGTGCGCGGGATCGCGTAAAGGATTGCGCAGAGCAGCGTCAATACGCCGATGCCGCGCGCCAGGTCGTCAGTCACGGTGAAGCCGAGTTGCCGCAACGTCTCCGTCACCGGCGCGATCGGCACCAGCTTGATCACGCCGTCAAGCAGAAGAAACGCGACGACGGCGCCGCTCAAGATGCGGCCGGTCCAGAGCGTGGCAGACGATGACATTGGGACTCCGTGATGCGTGTTGTGCGAAGGACGTATGAGACGGACACGATCCGACATCGTCATGTACTTTTTTTAGGATGGCCGCGTCACTGTCCGCAGCTCATTGCCATCGAGCTTTAGCCGATCGAGGTGCATGCGAATATGCGCGGCTTCGGCGGGCGTGTTGGCGAGCGCGATGGCGCGATCGAACGCGATGCAGGCGGCCTGGCTCTGGCCGACCTGCATCAACAGCGCGCCCTTGACACCGAAGAAATGGAAATAGCCGGCCAGGCGCTTCTCAAGCGGCTCGATCAGATCGAGCGCGGCCTGCGGACCGCTGACCTTCGACACCGCGACAGCGCGATTGAGCGTGACGACTGGCGACGGCTGGAACTTTTCGAGCGACTGATACAGCAATTCGATTTGCATCCAGTCGGTCTCGG
>JAQGJY010000336.1 GCA_028290325.1 Tardiphaga sp. | reverse complement strand
GAGCCCTCGGCCAGAATCAGATCGGCCCCCTCGGCCTCCCGGACCAGCGACTCGATCTGCGCCGACCGCATCGCCCAGCTATCGAGGTTCATGGAAGCCCGCTTTGAGGCGGCGGCGTGGAAGGCGGGGTCGATATAATCTGGCCCGCTCTTGAATGGCTGCACCGCCACGCCTTGATTGCGAAACGCGGCAAGCAGGCCAAGCATCAGCGTCGTCTTGCCGACGCCGGAGGCCGGGGCTGAAATCAGAAGGCCGGGAGGGATCACGCGCCCTCCGGGAAGCGCGGGTCGCTGCCAAGAGGTCGGAAGCGGCGATCGTAGTCTTCCGCATAGAGGCGGCTTTCGTCAAATGTCTGCGCGCCCAAGACGCGGCCGACAAGAATGACCGCAGTGCGCTCCATCTCGTTTGCCAGGCCTCGGTCCAACGTTGCGAGCGTCGCTTTGACGATGCGTTGGTCGGGCCAGCTGGCGCGCCAAATCACCGCCACGGGACAATCGGCGCCGTAATGCGGCGTGAGCTCGTCGAGCACACGGTTGAGCACATGGACCGACAGGTGAACGGCAAGCGTTGCGCCCGTTGCGGCAAAGGCGGCAAGGCGCTCGCTCGCCGGCATCGACGAGGCACGTCCAGAGGTCCGGGTCAGCACCACGGATTGCGCGAGGCCCGGCAGCGTTAGCTCGGCGCCCAAGGCAGCGGCTGCGGCCGCAAAGGATGGCACCCCCGGCGTGACATCATATGGGATGCCGAGGGCTTGAAGGCGGCGCAGTTGCTCCCCCATCGCCGACCATACCGAGAGATCGCCGGAATGAAGCCGTGCGATGTTTTGCCCCGCGGCGTGAGCAGTGGCCATTTCCCCAACGATTTGATCGAGCGACAAGGGCGCGGTATTGACGATCCGCGCGTTCGCCGGGCAATGGGCGAGCAGGGCCGCCGGCACCAGCGAGCCGGCATAGAGGCAGACCGGGGCAGCGGCGATCAGATCGCGGCCGCGGATCGTGATCAGGTCAGGGGCACCTGGGCCCGCCCCAATAAAATGCACCGTCATTTGTCCATTATCTCCGCAATGGCCGCCGTCGCCATTCTATCGCGCGAGATCGCGCGAGGTTGAAGCAGACGCGCACCCGGCCCCGCGGCCACCAACGCCGCCGCCTCGGCCACGCTGCCCGCACCAAAACGCTGTGTCACGCGGGCCGATCTGGTCTGCGTCTCTACCGCAGCCAGCGCCGCCGGCGCGATGCCGCGAACGGGCAGCCGCAGCTCCGATGCGAGGGCTTTCAGAACTGCGTCATCGGCCTTCTCTGCCGCCGTCGCAAGAGCGACGACGCCTTCCGCGCCCCCTGCGGCGGTCAGCGCGTCGCGCAGCGACCCGAGGGCTGCGCCCTTGCGGAATCCGAGACCCGCGATCCTCATTTGACGGCGCTCCATTGCACCACGGGCCGAGATGGAAGCCAGCCCCGCATCGCCCCGAGCGGCGACACTTGCGCGAGTTCGATCCGCAATAGATCCCCGCCCCGCTGGGCTTGCTGGGCGATGAGCAGAGCCTCGGTTTCAAGGGTCACGGCATTGGCCACCAGCCGCACGCGCGGCGTCATCGCCACCCACAGCAATTCGAACAAACCAGAATTGCCCCCGCCGCCGACGAATATCGCGTCGGGAGTCGGCAGGCCGGCCAGCGCATCGGGCGCTGTCCCAATCACGACCGTCAGCCGGTCCGCGATACCGAAGGCAGCAGCGTTGGCGCGAATGTGATCCGCCCTCGTCGCGCGCGCCTCCACCGCCATCGCGCGGCCGCCGGCCAGACACCATTCCACAGAAATTGACCCCGATCCCGCGCCGATGTCCCACAGCAGCTCCCCCGGCCGCGGGGCAAGAGCGGACAATGTCAGGGCGCGCACCGGACGCTTCGTAATCTGCCCGTCATGAATAAATGAGTCGTCTGGCAGACCGAATGTGCGGGTCCGGCCCGGGGCGCCCTCCGCGATGATCGCCATCGCCAGCGGGGCCGCTGCATCCGTTATATTGAATTCCTTAGCCTGCGTTGCGCGGATGCGCTCGCAGCCTCCACCCAATGCTTCCATCACCCACAAGCGCGAGTCGCCAAAGTCGCGCGCCGTCAGCAAGGCGGCGAGCGCGCTTGCGGCGGTGCCGTCGCGCAGCAGGCAGATCGCGCGCAGCCCGCGCACAAGATGGGGAAGCACTGTTTCAAGTGGCGCGGCATGCAGACCAAGGCAGGTAACCTCTTCCAGCCGCCAGCCGAGCCTCGCTGCGGCCAGCGAGAAGGTGGACGGCGCAGGACGGGAGATCCATTCGCCGGGCGACAGATGCTTCGCTAGACTACCGCCCACGCCGTGCCAGAATGGATCGCCTGAGGCCAGAACGACGACAAGACGGCCGCGGCATTCGAGCACCGGAGCAACCGAGAACGGCACCGGCCACGGCCTTCCGCGCGCGCCTACCTGCGCGAGCGCGAGATGGCGCGGCCCGCCGAATACGATTTCGGCGCGCGCCAGCGTTTCCCGGCTTGCAGGGGCGAGGCCGCTGAGGCCATCCTCGCCGATGCCGATCAGCCATAGCCAGGGACGGTCTCCGGCAAACGCTTGAGGATCAGTGATGACGCGAGTCCTTCTTCTCGGAGGCACGGCCGAGGCGACCTTGATCGCGCGGGCACTTGCTGACGCAAGGATTGGCGGGATGTTTTCTTATGCCGGCCGCACCACAACCCCCGCCGCGCAGCCATTGCAAACGCGGATCGGGGGTTTTGGAGGCGCCAAGGGTCTCGCCGATACCATTCGGCGCGAAGGGTTCAGCCATGTGATCGACGCCACCCACCCTTTCGCGCGCCAGATCAGCCGCAATAGCATCGCTGCCTGCGCCGAAACGCAGACACCGTTGGTCGCCTTCGAACGTGCGCCATGGCGCGCGGAGCCGGATGACGATTGGCAACATGTGAGCGATGTCGAGGCCGCCGTCGCGGCGTTGCCCGTGGCGCCTTCGCGGGTCTTCCTGGCGATCGGCAAACAACACCTCGCCCCCTTCGCGGCGCGACCGCAACATTTTTATCTCTTGCGGTTGGTCGATCCGCCCGAGAATCCGCTGCCGCTGCGTGCGGCGGCAATCGTGATTGCGCGCGGCCCCTTCACGGCGGAGAGCGATATTGCCTTGCTGCGCCTTCATCGCATCACCCACGTGGTTGCCAAGAACGCGGGAGGCGAAGGCGCGCGAGCTAAACTTTCGGCGGCGCGCGCGCTTGGCGCCCGGGTGATCTTGATCAAGCGGCCTCCGCTGCCCGAGCGGCGCGTGGTGCGGAGCGTTGCTGAGGTCATGCTCTGGTTGGGTCAAACCGCCCGCCTCGGGGTGTAGACGTGGCGCCCCACGCGCC